>JACRCS010000124.1 GCA_016218905.1 Deltaproteobacteria bacterium | reverse complement strand
TCTGGAGCATCGTGGTGTCGCACAACTTGTTCACCATGGCGAGAATTCGGCTCGCCCAGCAGTAACGGTATCTGGTTCAAACGGGGCCCGGAGGAGTCCTGCGCCTTAACGCCAAAGCTGGCTACCAAGTTGCCACAGTGGCTAATAAACAATCGGACTTGGTGGCCGGGTCTGAAGCAGCACGGAGGGGCGGCGATCATTCTCGCGCTCTCCCCGGGACCCCTTTAGCCCAAAAGCGGCTTTTCCGGACGGACACCAGCTAGTGTCCCGTTTGGTTAATTCTTGCCTGCTATTCGGCCCCTGGGTTGGCCGAACGGCGCTGATTCGCCGCCGTTCGGCCTGCCGACAGAAACGCGCGAACTGATTGCACGGGCCACTAGGGAAGGTCGAACACGGGACCGGTGCCGTCGCCGTTGTTGATGGTGGAAGGGGTCTCCCAAGGGATGGATGGTTCGTAGACGACCCCGTCCCAGCCGGGCATCGGGGTCGGCGCCAGCGTGATGGTGCCCAGGTCTTCGCGGGTGCCGTCCCAGCGGAGCAGCATGGCGTGGTCTTCGTGCATGGTGTTGTGGCAGTGCTCCACGAAGGTCCCCACGAACTCCCGCGCCTGGATGGCGATCTCCACGTCGCTGTCGCTGTCCTCCTCGGGTCCCACCCGGTACATGTCCTTTCGGGCCCACTTCTCCCACTCCGGAGGCGCCTTCCCGCCCCGCGTGAGGATGATGCCCTCTTCGAAGTGGATGTGGACGGGATGGGTCCAGCCCTTGTTGCCGCTGATCCGCCAGATCTCCAGCGCGCCCCGCTCCAGGGCCGCGACCCGGTGCGGATCCATCGGGTTCGTCGCGCCGCCGTCGACCCGGATCTGCCAAGGCGTCTCGCTGCCGCCCTGGGAGCGGACGAAGGCGAAGGTATGGTGCACCGCCTGGGCCAGGAGCGCCTGGTCGGCGGGGTTCTCGCGATCGAGCTTCAGCGGGATCATCTTCTGCTTGCCGGACACATAGTCCGCCGGGTCCATGCTGAGGTCCTGTCCGGCGTACGGGTGGACCCTGAGCTCCAGGAACTTCCCCACGCACGGGTCGCCGTTGACCCAGCGGTCGCCGCTGATCTCGGGCTTGTACTCCTCGGAGAGGATCTCGGCCAACGGGACCTTGCGCTTGCTCCCCTTCCCGTCCTGGTGCTCCAAGACGTTCACGAAGTAGAGCTTCGTCCCGGACTGATAGTTCTTGAAGTCGACGACGATGTCGTACCGCTCGGCGATCGACTGGCTCGGGAGGTGTCCCTTGTGGTCGAGGAGGTCTCCGTCGCCGTCCAGGTCCATGGTGCCGTCGAAGGGGACCGCGTGCTCCATGACGTTGCCGTCGTTGGCGATCATGTGGAACGGGACGCGGTTGTAGGAGACGCCGGACCCTGCCGGGCCAGGCATCTCGCCGGCGTCGCCCTGGACCTGCTGCACCAGCGCGAAGGACATGATCCGGGAGACCGCGCCGTTGAGGATGCGGAACCGGTAACGCCGCGCGCGCACGTCGAGGTAGGGGCGCCAGAGCCAGTTGGTCAGCAGACGGTCTCCGAGATAGCCGTCGTGGTTGTGCACGTTGTACCAGAGCTGTCCCTGCTGGTCCCACGCCTTGTCGCCCACGAGGAGGTTCACGTCATAGTCGCGGTTCCCCCACGGCAGCGCCGTACCGCTCGGGAAGCGGAGGTTCACGCCGTCGTTGACCGCCTCGTTGCCGCGGTCGAGGGCGCTGTAGTAGTTCATCATCACGGCGTTGCCCTTGTAGACGTTCTCCGCCGTGTGATCGAGCATGTGATCGTGGAACCAGTGGGTGCTCATCGTCTCCCGCCAGTCGCCGCGGAGCTGGTTGCGCCGGTCCGCGCACTGTTTCGGGGTCGGGACGCCGTCGCCGTCGTCGTCCACGGGAACCGTCTCGCCCGGCTCGCACGGGAGGGCGGCTCGCGGCTCGCTCGCGTTCGTGTTGATCGTGTCGTACCCGGCGAGCTGAAGAGGCCAGCGGTAGTCGTAGAACTGCCCCGGAAAGAAGTAGGCCCCGGCGAAGCCGTCGCTCTCGCCCGGGGAGTGGCCGTTGTGCTCATGCGTCGTGATGGTATGGCGGCCGAAGCCGAAGTTCGGGTCGGCCGTCGGGGCGTAGTTCGCCGCCTCGTCGATGGGCAGCGCGTTGTAGTTGCGCATCAGGGTCGCTTCTCCGTGCCGCGCCACGAGGAGCTTGGGCGGGAGCGTCCCGTCGAAGGTCCACACCGAGTTGGGGTCCTGCACCGGGAGCTTCGGGTGGATCTGGATCGGGAGGCCGGCCGTCGTCGCCGTGAGCGTCGGCGCGCCCGGCACCGAAGACGTGTAGACCGTGTGGTAGAGCCCGCCGGGACCGAACTCGCCGAGCGCGTAGCCGTGCCGCTGCCTTGCGTCCCGGAACCCGCGGTTCACGCGCGCGCCGGCGAGCGTGGTCTTGAAGAAGCGCTGGGGGTAGAACTCGGCGTAGCGCTGGTGGGACCAGTAGATCCCCTGGGGCCGCCCGTCGGCAGGGGGCGTGTCGAGCGCCCGGCCGAGAAAGGCCTCGATCTCCGCCTGCCAGGGGTTCAGGTACGTGGCCTCGTCGGCCGCGAACTCGCCCGGCAACGGAGACACGGCCGGCTGCTCCAGGAACGCCTCCAGGGCGCCCGGGTCGGGGCCGTGCTGGGGATCCTGCGGCGGCGGGAAGGGAACGAAGCCCCCCTCCTGGAGTCCGGCGAAGCTGTCGGTGCCGAACTCCTCAAAGAGCAGCAGCTGCTGGTCGAAGTCGCCGGCGCCGAAGAGCGGGCTCGGCCTGCCGTCGGTCGGGATGTTGGAGGATCCGACGAGGGGCGCGGGGTCGTTCACGTCGGCGATGCCGTCGGCGTCGTCATCGGTGTCGGCGTTGTTCCCCATGCCGTCGTCGTCGGTATCGACGGACTCGCCTTCGTCGAAGCAGAAGGCGTCCTGGACGTCGGGCACGCCGTCTCCGTCCTCGTCCCCCGAGACGTCGGCCATATCGGGAATCCCGTCGCTGTCCGTGTCCGGATGCACCGTGGCGGGCTCCGGGAGGGCGGCACCGGCGGCGTGTCCCCGGCCCTTGTTGTCCAGGGTGACCGTCCCGAGGTCCACGTCGGGCGAGCCTTCGGGGAGGGAGAAGGTAGTCCGGCCGGAGTTGGCGTCGGCCACCAGCACGCCCACCGTACGGCCGCCGGGGCCGTTCCGCAGGACCATGACGTAGTCGTGGCCCGTCGGCACCTGGAGCGCGAACTGCGGGTCGACAGCGCTGACCACGTCGCTCGCCGCCTGGTGCCCGGTTTCATCCACCACGGCGACCTCCACCTGGGGAGGCAGGGTCTTCGCGGCCGCGTCGCCGGCCGCCCTCGCCGCCGTCGGGGCGACGTTGCCCTGGAGGAGGGCCGTGTTGCCGGCGGGGGGCGGGTTCCCGCCGCCGAAGCCGCCTCCGCCCCCGCCGCAGCCCGCGAGCGACAGAGAGGCCGTCAGCATCAGCATAGGTAAACACCATCGTCTCTTCATGACACGTATCTCCTTCCGTTTCGGGTCTTCGTCTCGTCGAAGGTGACGTCGTTCGTACAGCGGGTTCATCTCCTTCTCCTTCTCTCTCCAACTTCCGGCGGGCGCTCGTCGGCGACCGGCCGGTCCGTTCGGTTCCCCTCAGCGAGGGAAAGCCGGGGTCGACGGTTCCGGAGGGGTCTCCGGCGCCAGAAGCGCCTCCTCCACCAGCGTCAAGACGTGCTCGAGATCGAGGGACTGCTTGACCAGGAAGTGCGCGACTCCGGCCCTGCGCGCGGCCTCCGCGTACTCGGGGAGATCGTGGGCCGTGCAGACGATCACGCAGACGTGCGGGTGCTCCCGGCACACCGTCCGGGCGAGCGCCAGACCGCTCCCGTCCGGCAGCCGGACGTCCAGAAAGGCGATCCGCGGGAGGCAGTCCCGGATCTTCCGGAGCCCCTCCTCCGCACCGCCAGCTTCGAAGACCGAGATGCCGGAGAAGCGGGAGAGCAGCGTCTTCTTCAGGAGGGCCCGGAACTCAGGGTTGTCCTCCACGAGCAGTACGCCCCCGGTCGGACCGTTCGTGCCTCCCTCTCCGCCGCCTCTGCCTGGGCTCCCCGCTTTCGGGACCGATGCTCTCGGGCGGTCTCGCTCGCTCTCCATCGAGGACTCCTCCGGCGCGGACGCCCTGTAGCCGATCCGCGCACTCTGGCTCGTCGAGGGCAAGGAAGCCACCGCCCGCGGGCGGGCACCATGGTCGCGACTACCCAATCGACCTAGGCAAAACTACGGATTCGGCGGAGAGCAGGTCGAGGAGGACAGGGAGTGACGGGAGGGGTTCCGGCGAACGAGAGGGCCGTCGAAGCCCTCCCCGCGGCCGCGGGGGCCCACCTCAGGGGCGGGTTAGATGCTTTCGGACGTGTAGCCTTCTCGGATGGCGTACTTCACGAGCTCGGCCACCTTCTTCACGCCGACCTTCTTCATGATGCTCGCGCGGTGGTGGTCGACCGTCCGCGCGCTGATGAAGAGCAGCTCCGCCGTCTCCTTGCTGGTCTTCCCCTCGGCGGTGAGCTTCAGGACCTCCCGCTCGCGGGTCGTCAGGCACTCGGCACGGGCCCCGGCTTGTCCCCGGCAGAGCTTCGTGAACTCTTCCGCGAGGCCGGCCGAGAGCAGGGCGGAGAGGTAGACTCGTCCCTTCCGGATCGCCTCGATCGCCTCGAAGAGCTCGGCGTCCGCGTCCTCCTTCAGGAGGTACCCGTTCGCCCCTGCGGAGAGGGCGTGCTGGAGGTACTCCGCCCTTCGGTGCATCGTCAGGACCAGGATCTTCACGTCCGGGAAGGTCGACCGGATCTCCCGGATCGCCTCCATTCCCCGTAGGCGCGGCATGGAGATGTCGAGGATCACCAGGTCGGCCGCGACTGCTCGCAGCTGGCGCAGGAGCTCGAGGCCGTCGCCGGCTTCGCCGACCACCGCCATGTCTTCGGCTTCCTCCAAGAGCTTCCGAATGCCCCGACGGACGAGGACGTGGTCGTCTGCGAGGAAGATGCGATAGTGCCTCATGGCTGCGACACTCCCTCGATCGGGAGGCGAAAGGCGATCGTGGTTCCCCTTCCCTCCTGCCCATCGATGTCCAGGACCCCTCCCAGCATCCTGACCCGTTCGTTCATCGCGGCGAGGCCCATCCCGCGGTCGGTGGCGCACTTCGACTCCACCTCCCGGAGGTCGAAGCCCCTTCCGTCGTCCTGCAGGCAGAACCGGACGCAACCCGCCTCTTCGCGAGCCACGACCGAGACGTTCGACGCCGCCGCGTGCTTTTCGACGTTGGTGAGGGCCTCCTGGAAGATCCGGTAGATGTTCGTCCGGGCGGAAGGCGGGAAGCGGTCGTCGAGGTCCGGCAGCTCGACGGTGAAGCCGACCCCGGCGTGCCTGGCGAAGTCCTCCACCCGATAGCGGAGGGCGGACGTGAGGCCCAGGTCTTCGATGACGGAGGGGCTCAGGTCCTTGGAGAGCCGGTGGACGTTGTCGATGATCTGGTCGACGTACCGGAGGACCCCTTCGAGCTCGTCCCCCCAAGCCTCGCGCTCCCGCCCCAGCTGCCTCTGGATGGGGCGCAACTTCAACTTCATGATCGCCAGCGACTGGCCCAGCTCGTCGTGCAGCTCCAGGGAGATGCGCTTTCTCTCGTCCTCCTGAGCCGAAAAGAGGTGCGAAGAGAGCAGGCGAAGCTTCCTCTCCGAGTCCCGCAGCGCCTCCTCGGCGAGCCGCCGCTCCGCGATCTCGCGGCCCAGGAGCTCGTTCGAGGCGGAGAGCTCGGCGGTGCGCTCCTCGACCCGCTTCTCCAGGTGCTCCTGCGCCTCCCGCAGCCCCTGCTCCGCGTGCAGCCGCTCCGCGATCTCTTGCTCCAGGTTCTCCGTCAGGCTCCGAAGGGCGAGGAAGTCTCGTGCCCGACGGGCCTCGTAGCGGTACGAGACCGCGGCCAGGAACAAGGAGAGGAGCACGCAGGCTGCGATGAGCCCGGTCTGCACGGCTCGAAAGTGGCGGAGATCGCGGCCCATGACCCGCTTGAGCGTCTCGCCCACCTCTGTCGCCCCTTCGATGTAGGCCTGAAAGATCCGGTCCAGGCGCTGATCGATTTCGGAGCCGGCGCTCGAGGTCTCGGACGCCGCGAACCGTTGTACTGCGACGGCTCGAAAGTCGGCGAGCTTCTCGCGCACGCCGGCGATCTTCCTGCGCATGTCGCCGTCCCGCAGGGGAATGAGCCGCCCTCCCCCCGGGTCTGGCTCGAGCATCGCCCGGGCGTAGGAATCGGCCTTGTCCATCTCCGCCCAGACTTCCGAGAGCTCGACCTCGGGGTCGCCGAAGAGCCACTCCTCCATGAGGAGATGGGCGTTCGCGCCGCGCATCTTGATCTCCATGGTGGCCTCTGCGAGGGGGGCGTAGACGGAGTTCAACCGATTCCCGGTGTAAAACCCGTAACCGGTCACGCAGAGGACGGCGAGGCCGACGGCGGCGATCACGACCTGCATGCGCCAACGCGCGGGGAGTGGAAGTTTGCCCTTCATGTTCCACGGCCGTTTCGGGTGAAGCGGGGCGGGCCTTTTGCCCTGAACTGGTAGTCCCTTTCCGAAGGGCCGCAAGTAGGAGATATACCCATTCTACGGAGGATTCGTGACGGCGGGCGGTGTAGGCAAAGGCCTACGCCACTCGCGGGCCGCGAGGAGCGGCCCGGCGGCAGGCCGGAAGCCGAAGATGACAGAGACGTAGGGTGGGCTCCGCCCACCGGAACCAAGCAAAGTGGTGGGCGGAGGCCCACCTTTGAAGACTTCGAACGACCGAACTGCGCGGAGTGCCGAGGGAGCCGCGCGCAGGCGGCTCACCCGCGGAAGTCGGTCAGGATCGCCTGCGGCGACCGACGACGGCGGAGAGCGCGACCAGGCTCGGTCCCAGGAGGGCGATCGAGCCCGGGAGCGGCACCGCCGACAGGCGCACGTTGTCGTAAGTGAGGTCGTCGCTCCAGCTCATGAGCCCGATCCCGCCGCCGGTATTCTGGTTGATGAGGTCGAAGTCCGCGCCCGTGAACATCACCGCATACCCATCGAGGCTCACCGTCATGGAGCGGGCCGGCGAGTTCACGTCGACCCGGAGGCACGTCCAAACCACCCGAGCCTCTCCCGCGGCCGCCGAGTGGCTCGCGAAGCGGCCCCTCGCCAGGTCGTCGCTCCGGATCGCGTGGCAGTACTCTATGGCGGAAGAAGAAGAGTCCGAGGGCTGGCTCGGGCTGGACTCGCCTCTCCGTCTCCTCTAAATCGTCGTTGGAAGCGGCACCTCGCCACGTGGTCCCCTGAGCCGAGGGGACCGGAAGAGACGGCGTTTGCAATGGATCTGATCCACGGAGCGGTGTACTCTCGGTCCCGAAGGTGACACTATGATTTCTGTCCTGCAGGATACCAAACATAATTTGCAAAGGTGCCGGCACAACGCCCTTGCGAGCGCCTGACCGCGTCCAAGGAGAGTTCAGGGATGTCACAGGACAAGCACGAACAGCTGGCGCGACACCTCTCGAAGCCGGAGATCGGGATCCCGTACGGGGACGAGATTGTAGCCATTCTGAAGGCGAATTTCTCGGACGAGGAGGCCGAGGTGGCCCTGCTCCTCCCGGCCGAGGGTCTGCCGCTCGAGGGGGTGAGCGCGAGCCAACTCTCAGCGCGCACGGGGATTCCGGCCGACCGAATCTCCGCGGCTCTCGAGGGCCTCGCGGCCCGTGCCCTCGTGTACAGCGGGCCCACGGAGACCGGCGAGACTGGTTACGCTCTCCACCGGACAGGCTTCGGCTTCCCCCAGTCCTTCTTCTGGAAGGGAGAGAAGACTGAGCACGCAAAGGCGATGGCCGAACTCATGGTCAAATACTACGCCCGCAGGACGAGCGCATCCGTCGCCGACGCGAACAGGACGAAAGCCTATCGGTACATCCCGGTCGACGTCTCGGTCAAGACGGCGGCCCAAGGCGTGCTCCCCTACGATCGGATGGAGACCGTTCTCCAGGAGGCGTATCGCTTCGCGGTCGCCCACTGTCCGTGCCGAGTCCAGGCGGGGCTGATGGGCAAGGGCTGCGACCACCCCCTCGAGGTCTGTCTGAAGTTCGACGAGCTCGCGGACTTTATGATCGAGAGGCGATTGGGACGGGAGGTTTCGCGAGAGGAAGCCCGAGACATCGTCCGCAAGGCCTCTGAGGCCGGACTCGTCCATTTCGTCGACAACGCGGCCGGGAAGGTCAAGCACAACTGCAACTGCTGCGGCTGCTCCTGCTGGAACGTGGGGCCGATCCGCCGTCGCAAGGCTCCTCGGGACGCCATCATGGCCGTGTACTTCGAGAGGGAGACGGACGAGGAGCGCTGTGTCGGATGCGCGGCCTGCGTGGAGATCTGCCCTGTTGACGCCGTCCGCGTCGAGGACGGGGTCACGAAGGTCGATGGAGAGTGGTGTATCGGCTGCGGCGTCTGCGCCACCCGCTGCGACTACGATGCGATCACCATGAAGTACCGGGAGGGGCGCGAAAAGGTGCCCGCGGACTGGAGAGTGCTCCACAGCACCCTTCAGGAGGAGAGGAAGAAAGCCCGCGCCTGAAGCCTATCCAACGTGCAGCGGCACGAGGGGTATAGGACGAAAGGCGGCAAATCAGCGTCGTTCGGCCGACGCAGGGGCTGAATAGCAGGAACGAACTTCCCGAACGGGAACACTCCTATTCCCAAGACAAGGTCACACCAGCTTCTCCCCTTCCGCATCGTGCCTCGCGAAGCGGCTCCTGGCCAGCTCGTCGCCCTTGGTCGCGTAACAGTAGAGGCAGCCGTGGAGGCAGGTGTCGTAGGCTCCCAGGTCCACGGAAGGCGTGCAGCGGCAGCCTTTGCGCTGGCCGGGGTCCCTCCGGCCGGCGTAGCCGAGGCCCCAGAGCTCGTCGATCCGGTCGCCGTCGATGCACGCCCCGGGAGCAATCCCGGACGCCTCCAGCTCCTCGCAGCAGGACTGCGGCTCGATGCCGTGGGCGCGGGCGACGGCGCCGAGATCCGCGACCAGGGGGAGGAGCTCCTCGCCGGCTTCGGCAGTAAGCCCCGCGGCCGCGAGCCGTCGGCGCGCCTTGGCATAGTCGTCGTAGAGGCTCAGGACGCAGGAGGCGACGCTCCCTTCCAGGGCCGTGGCGAGCTCGCCGAACCGGCGGCGGTGCCAGCCGGCGTCCACGCCCGCCTCCGCGCAGAGGAGCAAGGGATCGTAGCGCCAGGCGATCCGGCGCGAACCGACAACATCCGACAGCGCCCGCACCTCCTCGACGGCGGTGGCCCACGGGGGCGCGGCGGGTTCGAGGACGCCGGGATAGCCGGTGATGGTCACCGCCCAGAGGGTCCGCAGTCCCCTCCCCTCCCACTCCCGCAAGGCATCGAGGAGCGGCCCCGGGCGCCTCGTCCAGAGAGCGAGCACCTCCAGGGGGCCCTCCGGCGCCGGGCGAAGATCCAGCCTGCGCACCCGGTCGGGCGCGAAGGGGTTCGCCACGTCTGCGTAGCCGGCTTCGATCCGGCGCGCGAGCCAGGCGGAGTAGAAGGCGGAGAGGTCGGTCCGGCGGCTCGCCGAGACGATCACGCGGTCCGTTCCCTGGAGAGAAGGATGAGCCCGAAGGCGTTCACGGTGACGTGCGCCAGGATGGGTCCCAGGAGCCCGCCCGTGACGAGTCCGAGCCAACCCAGACCCGTTCCCGCCACGGCGGCCCAGAGGGCCCAGGGCCAGAGTCCGTGGCGCGGAATGATGTGGGCGAGGCCGAAGAGGAGCGCCGAGGCGGCGAGGCCCAGGTAGGGGAGCGCGATCCCCCGGAAGACGAGCTCCTCGCCGAAGCCGCTCAAGAAAGCGAGGAGGAGCGCGTCGCCGGCGTGGAGCGGCTGCACGAGCCGGGCGAGGAGGCGCGCCAGGCGCCGCCCCCACGCCGTCCAGTGGGCGATCGCCTGGCTCAGGCCGGCGAGCAGGACGCCCCCTCCGAGGCCCCAGAGGACGCCGAGCAACGGCTCCGGGCCGAGGAGCACGGCGCCCGCGCTCCCCGCGCGGTACGCCCGAAGCGGCCCGCCGAGATGCGGGAGCACGAGCAGCGCCACGATGCATACGACCGCGTACGCGAAGGCCGCGAAGAGGAGAGGCGACTGCTGAGAGGGGGTCGAGCGAGGCAACGTGGCGGTAATCCCTCCAGGTGAGGGAGCGAGGGCGCCCGGCGCGGCACTCCCGCAAAGTGTTCACTCTACGCGCGGCCGGCAGGCGGCATCAAGAGCCGAGGGCGGCCGAGCGGTTAGCGATTAGGCGTTCGGTGTTGGGAGTTCCCGGGATCCCGTCCAGGCCCCGCCGAGAAAGACCGCCCAGGGACAGCGGAGCGCTTCCGGCTGGGAGACGGGATCGGCTTCCAGCCAGACAAACCCGGCGGGCTCCCCCAGCTCCAACGAGCCGACCGGCCGCCCGAGCGCCCGCTCGAGGCGGCGCCGGGTCGAGGAACAAGAGGCCGCGAGCGCCGAGGAAGCACGCAGGCCGGCCTCGCGAAGGCGGCCGAGCTCGCCGAACAGGCCGGAGACGTGCTCGACGCCGGGAGTGCCGGCGTCGCTCCCCGCGAGGAGCTCGACGCCCGCGGCCTCCGCCTCGCGGACGGCCTGGAGCTGCCTCCCGTGGGTCTCGCCCACGACCGCCAACTGCTGCGCCGGGAGGCCAAGCCCGTCCAGCGCGGCCCAGGCGCCGACGGTGGGGGTCCAGGCCGCGCCCGCCTTCGCGAGGTCCGCGAGGTCGTCCGAGGCCATCCAGAAACCGTGCTCGAGCGTCGTCTCGGGAGCGAGGCAGCGGGCGAGGCCTCCGAGGGGCCCGTTCGCGTGGATCATGGGAGGAAGGCCGAGGGCGTGGGCGACCGAGATCAACTCCGAGAGCTCCGCCTCGGAGAAGCCGCCCGGCTCCACCTCCCCTGCCCTGACGAGCCCGTTCAACCCAGTGGCCAGAAACTTCGCGAGAGTAGCGCCGAGGGCGCGGTTCCTCTCCAGCAGGGCCGCGGCCTCGCGGACGTCCCGCGCCCCCGAGCCGAGGAACGAACCGTAGAAGCCCGCCCGGTAGACGGCCTCGCCCGCCGGGCGGACCGCCGCGAAGCGGTCCGGGCGCCTGTTCGCCGTCGCCGCCGCCTCGAGCACGATCCCCGTGCGATCCCCGCCGTCCCGGACCACGGCAATCCCCGCCCGGCGATACTCCTGCAGGAGCCCGAGCACCCGCTCGAGCGACGCCTCCCTGCCCAATGCGCCGACGCGCCTGCGCTCCGCAACGTCGCGACTCCCCGAGAGGGAAAGGTGGACGTGGGCGTCCGCCAGGGGCTCCACGAGCCAGCCGCCCCGGAGGACCGGTGTCCCCTCCGGCAGCTCCGGCGCGGGGCCGGGAGCTACCGCGGCGACCGAGCCGTCGAGGATGAACACCCAAGGCTCGGGCACGCTGTCGCAGAGGGGGCCGCGGCGCAGGCCGTCCGGCCGCAGGAGAAACGTCTTCAAACCTCCTCCTGAGCGCGGTCCCTTCGGGCGAGCCTCGGGCACGCGCGTTGCTTTTCAGGGCATCTGTTCGAGCCGTGCTCAGCCGGATCGGCCGGCGAAGTCCCTTTGCGTCGGCTTTTGCCCCCCAGCGGGTCGGTGAGCCTCCGCCGCTCGCGGAGGAAATTTCGCCGGGAGGAGAGGCTTTGGCCCGAGAGATCATCGACATCCACAGCCACTGCTTCCGGGGGGCGGAGCACGCGGGCCTCATCCGCGCCGACCTCGAGGCCGCCCGCCGCCTGGGCCTCCAGCATCTCGTCGTCGTCGGCCTCATCAACACGAAGCTCGACTCCGAGGAGATGTGGTCCTTCATCCCCCGGTACGTGGAGAACCACGGTGACCCGCTCTTCCACGAGGCGGACAACCTCCTCTCGCTCGCCGAGACCCTCCGGCCGACGCTCCTGCCCTTCGTCGACACCCGGCACCTCTGGGGCGAGCCCGAGCGCGTGCTGACGGAGCTCTTCCCCCGCGGCTTTCGCGGCGTCAAGGGAATCTACTTGGGCGACGAGAGGAACGACTTGGGAGTCCGGAGCGCGCCGGAGGCCTTCGGGATCACCCTGGAAGAGTATCACAACCGGGAATGGGGAATCTTCGCCTTCGCCCACGCCCGGGACCTCCCGCTGGTGTACCACATGGACGCCAGGACCTACGGCGACGTGATGCGGGCCCTCCTGGACGACTTCCCCGGCTTGCGAGTCGATTTCGCCCACATGGGGATCAGCCGCAAGGCGTTCCGTAAGATCCTGGACCGCTACCCCAACGTCTACACTGACTTCGCGTCCATGCTCCCCCTCATCCAGAAGGACCCCGAAAGCTACCGCCAATTCATCCTCGACTACCCCGACCGAGTCTGCTTCGGCACCGACGCGTTCCTCTACACTTTGGAGAACATCCCGAAGTACATCCGGATGGTGGAGGGGCTGCGGCTGCCTGAGGAGGTGGAGGAGAAGGTGTTCTCGAAGAACCCCCGCCGCTTTCTCGGGGGGGCGCGTGAGGTCCGCGGCGAGCCCCCGTCTGCCCCGAAAGTCAGCTGTCGCGACTGAGGTTCGTCGGCCCAAAAATCTTCGTGCGAGAGTCCTCCCTTAGCGCCGATCTCTTTCCACGAGGCTTCCAGGATGGCCCTCAGCCGCGGCGAGTAGGCCATGGCCAGCCGCTCGATCTCGTCCTCACCCCGATAGGGATAAAGCTGCCGACGGGTGCCCGTTCTTCGTAATGATCACCAGCTCGTTCTCGCAGGCCTTCACGTAGCTGCTCAGATGTGCTTTCACTTCCGCCAAGGGTACGATCTTCATAAAGGGATCTCCTCTCCGGCAATCAGCAGTGCGTTGCCCCGTTTCACTCCGATCGCCAGTATGCTCACGAGTCGTTGCTCTCGGTCCACGTCGCACAGGACCCGGAACCGGTTGCCCGGCCCGAAACGAATCTCCCATAAGGCCCCGAACACGGCCGGCTGCCGGAGCGGCTTTTTGTTTCTCGCTGAAAGAGCTGTCGCTCGATCTCCCGGCGTATCACTGAGTGATACTTGGAGTTCGCGGAAGAATCTCCCGATGGCCTTGAACCTGTACGGCACAGCGGGATGTACCGGGGTCACGCATCCGGATCGAGCGGGTCCTGATACTCTCGTATTCGGCCCATCTCTACGATCCAAAGCTTTCCCCATACCGTCTTCTCGACGAGAGCGGCGATCAAGGTTCGCACCACCAAATCCAAGTCTGGCGGAGCTGGTTTGTGCGGCAAGCGAAGCACAGCCACGCCCGGTTGGTTCCGGGGCGGGAATGCCAGCGGGTTGGCGAAATCGAGGTCGAGGGTGACGAGACAGCGGCCCTCGCGCTTGCACGCCTCAATCAACTCTCGATCTGTTGCGGAGCAGAGGCCCTGCTCGGGCACCGTTGCAACATCGTGGCCGGCCTGGCGCAGAAGCTCCGCGCCTCGTTTCCCCAGATTCTCGTCGAGCTTCACGCGCAAGAGCGGGACTCCAAGGGCACTTCGACATAGCGCTCACGGGACATCTCCGCCCCATAAGCGATGCACGCGAGGATGTCCTCTTCCTCGATCCCTGGATGATTCTCCAGGATTTCTTCTTTGGACATGCCGCTGGCAAGCCAGTCAAGAACGAGAGAGACCCAGATCCGATGGCCGCGGATACAAGGCTTCCCGAAACAGACGTTGGGATCGATGGAGATACGCGACAGCAACTCTTCCCTGGTCATGAAGCACCTCGCCCGAAGGGTGACCTCAAGGAGTACAGGGCAATGATACGGCGGAGAGGCCGCCCATGTAAGGCCCAGAAGCGACGTTTCAAGACCTCGAGGGACCTTCCCCGCTCGGGTACCTGCCCCTCGCTGCCTCGCCGAAATCCCCGGGGCCTCTCTTCGCCTCGGGCCCAAACGCACAGAGGACGGAACGGCACCGAGTTCGGCGGTGGGGCCTCCGTCACCGCCAAAGAGACGCTGCGCCCTGTTCACTCCTGGCCGCAATCGGGCGCCGGGCCCTCCAGCCACAAGGCGGTACGGGTGGCAAGTTGCGTGTACACCTCGCCGGGCGGTAGCCCCTCGGCCCGACCTACCGCGGAGGCGTCGTTGTAGAGCGAAACGCACGGCTGACGCGGGTCGTGTTGCTTGATCGGCGGGCAGATCCACCGAGCACAGCTCCCCCTTCCTCCACGATGATTCGGCCGTTGATCACCGAAAGCCAGGCCTGGGCCGCTCTCCTCCCGCCCGCCCTCTCAGGCCGCCCGATCCCGCCGCCACCGCCGCCGCCCCGCGCGGCGCCTGGCAGCAGGACCGACGGCCGAGGAAGCGAAGCTCAGGCCGTCGCCGAGGTACCCGTGGCCTGCCGCTCCGCTTCGAGGATTCGGAGGAAGGCGAGCGCCGGGGGGGAGAGGACTGTCCCCTCCGCGTAGGCCACGTGGATCTGGAGCGTCAGCGTCTCATCCAGGATCGGGATCAGGGCAAGGCGGCCGGAGCGGGCGTCCTCCTCCACGGCGGAGCGCACGAGGAAGGCGATTCCCTCCCCCTTCTGCACCATCTCCTTGATGAAGTCCGAGTTGCTCGTCTGGAGGAGTACGATCGGCGAGAGGCCGCGCTCCTGAAAGCGCCCGTGAATGAGCCGGTGCAGGGAGGAGCCCTCCTCCCGCATGATGATGACCTGCCGGTCGAGCTCCTCGAACCGGATCCCGTCGCGTCGCGCCAGGGGATGCCCGGGCGCTGCGAAGAGGCAGACCGGCTCGTCTCGAAAGGGTAGCAGTGTGAGCCCTTTCGCCTCCGCGCCCGCCGCCACGATCCCCAACTCGTCCCTCTGCTCCACGAGGGCCCGGCATACCTCCAGGGAGCTCCCCTCGTCCAAGACCAGCTTCACTTCGGGGTAAACCTCACGATAACGCGAGATGAGCTCGGGCATCACGTAGCGGGCGTACGTCTTCGTGGTCGCCACGCGGAGCATCGCGCGCTTGATGCCCCGCGCGTCGTCCAGCGCCCGCTCCATCTCCTCTTCCAGCGCGAAGATCCGCTCCGCGTACTGCAGAAGGAGCGCGCCGGCCTCGGAGACGACGATCTGGCGTTTGCCCCTCCGGAAGAGCTTCAGGTCCAGAGCCTCTTCCAGCGCACGCACCTGGGCCGTGACCGCCGGCTGCGTGATGCAGAGCTTGTCGGCGGCCCGGGTGAAGTTCTGCCGTTTCGCGGCTTCGTAGAAGACCCGGAGGTGGTGGAGGTTCATGGGCCCTTCCTCCCAGGGGTGTGCATCCGACCCGGGCGGCACGGTGGGCCCGCCGCGCTCACTCTACGGCCGGCAACCGGACGGTGCAACATGTGTTTTGCCCGCGGGTCCCGCCTTCGATAACCCCTCGTTATCCATCCGATAAAAAGTATCGTAATTGACCAGCTGCGTGCTTTCATACATTGTTTCGAAACGGAACCCCCGACCCTCAAACGCGAAAAGGAGGCAGAAAATGTCCGAACCCAGGCAACCCGACTGGGCCAACGCCGGCCCCTTCGCCCTACTCGCAGTCGCCGTGCTCGTGGCCTGCCTCGGCGGCTTCCGGATCGGCGCGGTCCGCATCTCCTCGGCACCCCTCATCATCGGGGTGCTCCTCGCGTGCAGCCTTCCCCAGCTCCTCGGAGGCATCATCGCGTTTCGGCGGGGCGAGGTACTCCTCGGCACCATCGCGGGTCTCTTCGGCACGGTCGTGACCCTCGGCGCCGCCTTCACCCTCTGGATCCAGATCTTCAAGGCGCCCGCGCCCGGCGCCTTCACCCCGGAGCTCATGGGCTTCTTCTGGATCTGCCTCTTCATCATCACCGAGATCTTCGCCGTGGGCTTCGGCCGGATGAGCTGGCTGCTGATGCTCGGCATCGCGGAGGTCGGCGCCGTGTTCTTCCTGGAGGGGCTCTACGCCTTCCAAGGAGCTCCGGTCGGCCCCAACGGCTTCATCACGTCCGGTCTGGGAAACCTGGCGGGGTACCTGGAGCTCGCCTTCTCGGCGTTCTGCATCTATGCCGCCGCGGCCATCCTTTGGGCGGAGCACTTCCAGCGGCCCGTGCTTCCCCTGGGAAGCCCGGTCTTCAAGTAGCTCTCCCGGGGGGGCGGCCCGGCGAGGGCCGCCCCTCTGCGGGCAAGCTGCCGCCGCTCCGGCCAATCGATTCCTGAAGAAGCTGCGGAGAGAGCATGCTGGGATCCATCGTCGGCGACATCGTGGGGAGTGGGTACGAGATCCGCGGCGGGCGCTCGGAGGAGTTTCTCCTCGTCCCGGAGGGGGCGACTTTCACCGACGACACGGTGCTCACGGTGGCCACGGCGGACGCCGTGCTCCGTGGCCGCCCCTGCGGAGAGACCTACCGGGCGTGGGGGCGTCGTTACCCCGAGCAGGGCAGCCCCGAGGGGTTTCCCGCCCGGCGGGGCGCAAGATACCCGAAGCCTTTCTCCAGAGCCCCGAACGGTCCGCCCATGCGGGTGTGCCCCATCGGCTGGGCCTTCCCCACGCTGCAGGAGGTCCTGGCGCAGACCGAGCGGAGCGCAGCCGTGACCCACGACCACCCTGGAGGGACTCGAGGCGCCCTGGCGGAGGCCGGCTGCGTCTTCCTCGCCCGAAGCAGGGCCTCGAGGGCCGAGATCCGGGCCTTTTTGCGGGGGATGATCGGTTATCGCGTCGAGCGAAGTGTCGCGGAGCTCCGTTCCACCCGCGGCTTCGACGCGAGCAGCCAGGAGGCCGTCCCGGAGGCGCTCACGGCCTTCCTGGAGTCCGAAGACTTCGAAGACGCCCTCCGAAAGGCACTCTCACTGGGCGGGGGCGCCCACACCCGGGCCGCCATCGCCGGCGGGGTCGCCGAGGCCTTCTATGGCGGAGTCCCCGCGGCCCTGCGTCGAGAGGCGCTCACCCGGCTCACGCCGGAGATGCTCGTCGTCCTGAAGCGATTCGAGCGCCGTTTCGGTGATGGGGCGGACCGGCCGGTCGCGCCGCGTCCCGGCCGGAAGACGGTCGGGGAGAATCCCTTCTGTGCCCGCCCAGAAACATGCGGTGCCCAGGCGGCCTAGTGTCCCGTGCGGTTAGTTCGTGCATCGCAACCAGCAGGACGAACGGCGGCGAAGCAGCGCCGTTCGGCCAACGCAGGGGCTGAATAGCAGGAAGGAACTTCCCGGGGACACTAGCCCTCCTCGTCGGGCAGTCCCGCCCCGCCGGCGCAGCTCGGCAACGGCTTCAGCACACCCCTGCCCTCCGCGTCCCGGTCAAGACGGAGGCTCCGCCGGTGTAGCTCGGAGAGCGCGCGGCGGTGCCCGACGCTCACGATGGCGGTCCCGGGCAGCCTTTCGTCGACGGTCCGGTAGAGCTTCCGCTCCGTCGCCTCGTCCAGGGCGGCGGAGGCCTCGTCCATGAAGAGCCACTCCGGCCGGTGGAGGAGCACGCGAGCGAAGGCGACCCTCTGCTGCTCGCCCCCGGAGAGCTGCATGGACCAGAAGCGGACCCGGTCGAGCTCCTCGGCGAGGTGACCGAGCTCGCAGACTTCCAGCGCCTCCGTCACCTCGGCCGCTCCGAAGGCGTCGGGGAGGCTGGGGTAAGAGACCACCTCCCGGAGCGTACCCATCGGCAGGTACGCCTTCTGCGGCAGGAAGAGAAAACGCCCGGTCTCCGGCAGGAGAATCCGGCCCCGGCCGAAAGGCCAGAGGCCGGCGAGGAGCCTCAGTAGCGTGCTCTTCCCCACGCCCGAGGGACCGGTGAGGAGGACCCGTTCGCCGGGCTCCACCGCGAACGAAATATCGGAGAGGAGGACGGCGCCGTCCGGCAGCCGCACCTCCACGTCCTCCAGGGCCAGCCGCGGCTCGGGAGTGCGGTGGACGATCAGCTCCGACTCCGCCCTTCTTCGCTCCGCCGTCCGCGCCATGGCCTCGCGGAAGCCGATCAGGCGGTCCACCACGGCCTTCCATTGGGCGATGGCGGGGTACGCCCCGACGAACCAGCTCAACGAGCCCTGGACCTCCCCGAAGGCCGCCGTGGTCTGGATGAGCCCGCCCAGCTGGATCTCACCCCGGAAGTACCTCGGCGCGATCATCAGCACCGGGAAGATCACGGAGGCCTGACCGTACCCCGAGGTGAACCACGTCAGGCGTTTCTGCGCCTTCATGATCGCCCACCAGTTCGAAAAGACGGCCGCGAACCGCTCGCTCAGGGTCCGCTCCTCTCCCCTCTCCCCCCCGTAGAAGGCGACGCTCTCCGCGTTCTCCCGCAGGCGGACGAGTTGGAAGCGGAAGTCCGCCTCGTAGCGCTGCTGATCGAAGTTGAGCCCGATCAGCGGGCGCCCCACCCGGTGCGTCAGGTACGTTCCGACGGCCGAGTAGAGGAGCGCCGCCCAGACGAGGTAGCCGTGGATCACGTAGGTGCGGCCGTCCGGGGCTGCAAACGAGAAGGAGCCCGAGAGCGACCAGAGGACCACCAGGAAGGCTCCCAGGGTGACGGCGGCGTTGACCACCCCGAGCACCAGGGAAAGGGTGATCTCCACAAAGGCCCGCAGGTCCTCGGCGATGCGCTGATCCGGGTTGTCGGTTCCGCGGTCGATGAGCTCCATGAAGTAATACGTATGTCCCCCGAGCCACTTTTCGAGAGAGGTCGCGGTTAGCCAGCGGCGCCAGCGGATCTGGAGCATCTGGTTCAGGTAGAGCTGGTAGACGCCCATGGCGATGTAGGCGGCGGCGAGGTAGGAGAAACGGCCGATCTGGCTGAGGAAGACGGAGACGTCCTTCGCGACGAGGCTGTTGTAGAAGCTCGCCTGCCAGCGGTTGATCTGGACCGAGATGTAGACCGTCCCCAGGTTCAGGCCAAGGATCGCTGCCAGGAGGAGCCGGGCCGTCCAGCGCTCCTCGGAACGCCAATACGGCCAAGTGAGTTCCCAGACGCCCCTGCCGAGGATCTTTGCCCGCTCCAGCATCGCGCCTCCCGACCCGGTGAAGTTCCCTCGAGCACCAGCTTCTACCAAGGGAGGCAGGATGCAACCGTGCCGCGGCCGAGGCTCTCGCCGTACGACCTGAGCCGGGCCGGATCATCTACAGAAAGAAGTAATCGGTTGTCGGTTGTCAGTTGTCGGTTTGAAAACCGAGAACCGAAGACCGAAAACCGAGAACTGATAACGGGAGCGGAGCGACCAGCGACCGAGCGGCAGGAGATCAGGCAGGAAGGCGCGGGAGGAGGTCTGGAACCCGGTGGAGCCCCGTCAGCGAGTGGTCGGGAGGGCGGGCCTCCAGTTCAGGGGCCGGAGGCTCTCCTCCGGCGACGAGCGCCACCCGGACGCCGGCGTCGCGGGCGGCGCCCACGTCCGAGAGGCTGTCGCCCACGAAGAGCGCCTCCTCCGGGACGCAGCGGAGCATCCGCAGGGCCTTTCGGATCCCTTCCCCGCTCGGCTTCGCGAGGCGGACGTCGTTTCGCGTGACGACCGCCCCGAAGAAGCCTCCAAGGCCAACCCGCGGCAGCGCGGCGTCGATGGCCCGGCGGCCGATGTTCGTCACCAGCCCCAGGCGAACTCCTCCCCGGGAGAGCCGGTCGAGGAGCTCCGAGGCCCCCGGCCGGGGCCGCCAGCGCGAGAGAGCGTCCTCGTCGTAGCGGTCGTAGAGCTCCGCGAAACGCCGCTCCACCTCCGCCTTCACAGACGCGGTGGAAGCGAGCTGGAGCGCCCGGGTACGCAGCATCGCGTAGTTGTCGCCCGCGAAGAGCGAGAGATCGAAGGCGAGTTCTGCCAGGGCCGCGCGCAGCGCCGCCTCCGCCTCCTCCAGGCGCCACTGGAAGTCGACGAGCGTGCCCTCGAAGTCGAAGAGAACGGCGGCGACGGCGTTTCGCGTGCCGCGTGCAGCGTGCTGCGTGGTCTTCGCCATGGCCCCTCCCCTGAACAGCGTCCTACCGAGAACGCGGAACGCAGAACTCAGAACGGGCGCTCTGCGCCTTCCCCCTGAGCGCCCTCAGGTCCCGCGCGGCGGCGTACCACATGCCGATCCGAAGCTCTTCTTCAAGCCTCCCCACCTCCCGCACCACCCTCTCCCGAGACTCGTCGGCCCACCGCAGGAAAGGCAGCCCCATCCCCGCGCAAGACGCGCCCATGGCGAGCGCCTTCGCGATCTCCACCCCGTTCCGGATGCCGCCCGAGGCGAAGACCGTCACTCCCTCCGGGAGCAGGCGCAGGGCGGCCTCGAGACTCTCCGCGGCGGGAACTCCAAAGTCGGCGAAGGCGTCCACCGGTCCGGTACGCCACATCGCCCTCTGCACCCGCGCCCAGTCGGTTCCACCCTTCCCCGACACGTCCAGCCCGGCGATGCCGCAGCCCGCGAGGCGACGCAGGCTCGCCTCGGAGAAGCCATAGCCGACCTCCTTCACGATGACCGGGTAGGGAAAGCGCCCGCAGAGTTCGCGGAGACGGTCGAGCAGACCCCGGAAGTTCGTGCTCCCGCCGTCCTGCAGGACCTCGTGGATGGGATTGACGTATAACACGAGGGCGTCGGCCCCGATCTCCTCCACGGCCCGGCGGCAAGCCTCCTCTCCCAGGCCCGCAGTGAGGTGGACCAGGCCGAGGTCGGCGAAGAGGAGGATGTCGGGCGCCCACCGCCGCACCCGGAAGCTCGTCGCCAGCTCCGGGTGCTCCAGCATCAGGCGCTGGGAACCGACGGTCATCCCGAGCCCCAGCGCCTGGGCCGCCTCGGCGAGCGTGCGATTGAGCGCCTCGGAGCGGCGTCCGCCACCGGTGAGGCTAGAGATCAGGAGCGGGAGCGAGAGTCTCTTGCCGAGCACCTCACAGGAGGTGTCGATCTCTTCGAAAGCGAAGTCGGGGAGGTCCGGGGCGAGGCGGACGCGGTCGAAGCCGTTGCCCTCCCCCTCGACCGGGTGGTTGAGGCAAGCCTCGATCTGCCGATCCTTTACCGCACCGTGGTACGGCATCCTCCCACGCCCTCCAGGACCAAGGTGCACTCGTCTGCCCCGGCCTCGCTCTTTCCGGACTCCACGCGGGCGCGGAGCACCAGCTCGCGGCCCGCCCCTGCGTCTGTCACTTCAGTCGCACCCCCGTCACGAGCTGGCTGACGATGCGGTCCATGGCGTCTTTCTTCTCCTCGGTCCGGGTCTGCTCCTGCTTCTTCGACCAGACCGACTCCGGCCGCACCTGCAGGATGATCAGGTTCTCCGGGAAGGGGAAATCCGCGTCGATGGCGAACTCGATGTCGTAAGGCTTGCCGTAGTACCGGTCGATCAGCTTCGACACGCGGCAGATCTCGGCGAGCTCCTGGGACGTCACACAGACCTTGTCCCGGTCCTCCTCGCAGCAGGTGACGGTCTGGATGTCGCTGCCGCACTCGTTGTAGACGCACTTGACCTCTTTGCTTCCCTTCGTCGTCCGGATCGGGTTCAACGTCACCTTGTCCACGAGGAAGTTATCGGGCGTGACGAGGCCGCTCACGACCGCCTCCCCAAGCCCGTAGCTGACGTCCACCACGATCTTCGAGCGGTCGCCGTTGAGGGGGTTGAGCGTGAAGACGACCCCGGAGACGCGGGAGTTGACCATCTTCGGGATGCCGACGCCGATGTTGAAGAGGAAGCCCATCCCCTTGTTCAGTCGGTACGTGATCGCCTCCACCTGGTAGGCGCTCGCCCAGGTCTTGACGATGTACCGGATCAGATCCTTCTCGCCCCGGATGTTCAGGTACGTCTCCATCTGACCGGGCATCGAGACCGCGCCGCTCGAGCGCACGGCCACGGGCACGTCCTTCGTCTGCGCCAGGTCGCAGAGCTTCCGGTACTCGCCGCAGACCTCGTCGACAATGGCAGCCGGCACCGTTGCCCCCTCGATGAGCTGCGTCGCGAAGTCGGCGGCGGCCTTCGACTTCTCCAGGGTCACCTCGCCGAGCCCCGAGATGTACTTCGCGAGCTCATCCCGGATCCCGCTCTCCACCATGAAGAGGTCGTTGGCCTTGAGCGTGAGCGCGAAACCCGGCGCCACCGGGATACCGCTCTTCATCATCTCGCCGAGATTCGCGTTCTTCTTTCCCACGAGCTCGTAGTCGTTGCCCTCCAGCTCGTTGTACCAGAGCGTGAGGCGCGTCGCCTTCTCCGTCATCGTCGCCCCCTCCCAATCCGACTTCTCAAATGCAACCGACATGTCCCAATCTCCCTGATCTTCGCGATGAACACCGGCCGAGCTCTCACTGCCCCGCCTGTGGTCCGAAAGGTGGCCCCGGGCGGGGACCTCCCCCGCCCGGGTTTCTCCTGCCTAGGCTGCCCTCTTCACGATGGTGACGGTGCCCTCGTCCCCGTCGATCCGGATGACGTCGCCGGTCTTGATCTTTGAGGTGCCGTTGCCGGTGCCGACGACCGTCGGCAAGCCGTACTCGCGGCAGACGATGGCCGCGTGACACATGGCGCCGCCCACGTCCGTGATCGCACCGACGATCTTGGTGAAGGCGGGCGCCCAGCTCGGGGAGGTCGTCGTGGCCACGAGGATCTCCCCCTCCTTGAGCTGGGCCAACTCTTCGACGCTCTTAACCACTCGGGCAGGGCCTTCCACGACCCCCGACGAACCCGGGGAACCGTGCAACTCGTCGGACGCGGCACCGACCTGGGCCTCGGCGCTCTTCAGCCACTTTTTCAGGACGTCGGTGGTGACGCCCCAGAGGACGATCGTAAAAGGCTCGGTCACTACGTCCGGCGGCGTGCCCAGGGCCGGGGGAGGCGTCCACTCCTGGAACTTCTTCAGGACGCCCTTGCGCCACTCGATCTCCTTCGGCCAGTAGGACGGGCCGCGCGCCAGCGTGCCGCTCGCCCAGCTGGTGACGTGGTCCCACAGTGCGTCCCGGATCTCGCCGCGCTTCAAGTACCAGATGTCCTCCCGATCCTTGAAGAAGCCCGCCTTCACGAGGATGTCCGAGACCTGCCGCATCTTGTTCCAGAAGATGCTGTGGAACCAGTTCTCGACGTAGAAGCAGTGGTCCTCGACGTAGGGGAAGACCTTCTGGGAGATGGCGAGCGTCTGATCGAAGGAGGCGCGATCGGCGTCGTTGGAGATCAAAGACCGGTACTCTTCGATGAGTCTCTCGCGCTCGGCGACGACCTCTGCGGTCTTACGGCCCACGTGCTTGCCCGCCTTGATGGCCTGGAGGTGCATCCGCATGGAGGCGAAGGGGACGTTGAGGTCGTCGTTCCAGGAGATGTGGTGGTGGTACCAGCCCGTGCCGGTCGAGATGTAGAACCAGGGGTAGCGGGCCTTTTCGAGCTCGCTCAGCCAGTACTTGCCCTGCGAGCTCTTCTCCATCTCCGCCATGGCGGTCGACGCGTCGAGGTTCTGTTCCAACAGACGGTCGAGGCCCTGGTCGATGGCGAGCTTCGCCAGCCGGATCAGCTCGGCGTCGGGCTTATAGAGCACCACGTCCACGCCGGCGACCATCTTCGTGAGCGTCGAGATGGGGATGTCCGGGAAGATTGTGTTGGCCGTGTTGATGAAGGTGACATACGCGGCGTAGCCGATGTTGAGGAACTCGAAGTGGTACTGCCAGATCTTGAGTCCCATCTGGATGAGATCGTCGTACTGCGTGAGGAGGTTGAAACCGCTCCCGATGCCCTTGTTCTCGAAGACCAGCGTCTTGTCTTCGACATCGGGAAGCGGCGTAAACTGAACGGCTTCGAGCTCGGCCAGGAGCTGTTTGACCTTTACCTGCCAATCTCCGTAGAGCTTGTCCCAGTTTTCATAGTAGTAGCCCGCCCGCTCCATGAAGAGCGGTACGCGCCTGCCCACCTCTTCCGGGTCCTTGACCCCCACGGGCGTGATGTAGACGTAGCCGTTCACGATCCGGTGGTCGATGCCGAGCGCCGGCGGAACGCAGAACGTTCGGGTGGTGTTCTGGGACAGGGCGAGGAACCAGGCCTCGTCCCAGATGAGGTCGAAGGGGTAGTGCGGCTCGGGGTAGTGGAGGCCGTCGTAGTACCAGAGCTGACTCTCCTCGTGTTCGGCGCGGGCGGGGTCTTCCTTCGAGAACTGGTAGTGATAGGGATACATGCGCTCCCAGCCCTCGGTTCCGGGGATCTTCTCGATGTCGTGCGGACTCGTGAATTTCGTGCTCATGCGTCTCCCTTCCGCCGCTCGGCGTGAAGTTGGGGATGCGTCGGAACGGCTCAGAGCCGGTACCACCTCGGCTCTTCGAACCGCTCCGTCGTGCGCAGGATGCGACTCTGATGGTCCGCCACATACTCGGACCGCAGGGTGTACGTGAGCCGGCGGAAGTCCTCATGGTCGAGGAGCCTGCCGATGTCGACCGGGTGCTTGAACGTGAACTCGCCGATGATCTCGCTGGGGCCCCCGATGAGGACGTCCCACCAGGCGGTCACCTCCACGAAGTCGATCGCCCGCAGGGCGGGGACGTACTCCCGGGCAATGAAATCGGCGAAGGCCCCCCGCCGCCCGGGCAGCAGAGTGCAGTACTGGTTCAGCTTCCAGACCCCACGCTGGATCTCGTACGGCTTGGCAGCGCTCCCGCTCTGCCGGGCGTCGTGCGGTCGCGGTGGATCCTCGCTCCGCGGAGCGAGGATCTTGCTGCGGTAGTTCTCGACGTGCTCCTGGAGCTCCAGCTTCACCTCCTGGAAGAGGCGGGTCGACATCGCCCGATAGAGCGCCTCCAGGCTCTCCACCGCGCGGATGGAGATGATGCGGGGTCCGGACCCGACCTGGACGTAGAACCCGCCTACGCCCCGCAGGCCCAGCTCCTCGCATTTGGGCTGGAAGCGCCGGCTGATGAAGGCCGCGTACTCCTCCTCGGCGCCGCGGATGATGTCCCACTCCTGGGTCAGGAGAAACGACATGGGCTCGCCCCCTCCTCGTCCTGCCATCGTGTGTTTCGAAAGCATTTAGCAAACGACGTGCCGCGTCAAGGGACATCTTGGCTGGTGCCAACCGTCGTTTGTCCAGCCCCTCTTCCGGCTCTCGCCACGACCGGAATGCGACACGGCCGCCGCGCGAAGTGAGCTCAAGGAGCGAGAAAGCGCTTGCTGGTGCGGCTCGCTGCTACGTCAAGGCTGTCGCATCCCGGAAGCGCTAAACCGCGGCACGCGGCGGAACGGTTCCGGGAGACGCAAAGACGTTTGTCTCACGGGCCGGATGGCGGTGCCGGTTCCGCGAACGAAGGTGAGCTGCGGCGCCAGGGGGAGGGAATTGAAGCCGTGCGAAGGGGCAAGTTAGTGTCCATCCGGAAAGTGCCTTTCCGGATGGAGTCGTCAGTCTTCAGTTTTCAGTTGTCAGCTTCGGTACGCCGCTGCGCGGCCGGTTGGCTGAAAGTGACCCCGGCCTCTTTTCCGTCACCCCGGCACGGATTGCCGGGGTCCAGGGCCCAGGAGGGTCCATCCATGGCGCACTGGATTCCGGCGTCCATGCCGGAATGACGAAAAAGGGGAGACCCGGTCGCCAGTCACTTGGAAGTTCAGGGCCGCTCATGCCCATCCTGGGCTCCACCTGCTATCGAGGCTCCAGCACGGAACGGAGGAAGGATTCGACGGCCAGCCTGCGGTACCCATCCTTGGGAAGAACGATGTCGACGTGGATGGCGAGGCCCTCCCCCGCCAGCGGAACTCCTCGAAATCGGCCTTCCTGAAGCTCCCGATCGACGTTCATCCTCGGCAGGATCGTGACGCCCGCCCCGCGCTCGACGAGGTCCTTGATGAAGTCGACGTTGCCCGCCTCGAGCAGGACCGTCGGCGTGATCCCCCGCTCCCGGAACGCCTCGAGAATGACGTGCCTGCTGCCCGAACCCCGCTCTCGGATAATGAGCGGTTCCGAACCGATCTCCTCGAGCGTCACTCGCGACTTGCCCGCGAGGGCGTGCCCCTCCGGCACGATGAGGAGCATCTCGTCGGTCGGGTGTGCGGGAAACGGAATGGCCTCGAGCTTCTCGTCTCGAGGAATCCTCCCGACGATCGCCAGGTCGTTGCGACCGTAGATGACGCTGAGGGCCATCTCCTCCGAGCTCCCCTCGTCGACCTTGATCCGCACCCGCGGAAAGGAGTTCTGGAACCGCACGATGTACGGCGAGAGGAGGTAGCGGGCGATGGCTTTGGTCGTCCCCAGGCGCAGGACCCCTTGGGGATTGGCCTTCAGGTTGAAGAGCGCCCGCTCCGCCTCGAAGCCGATCTCCACCAGCTTCTCCGCGTAGGGCAGGAGGACCGATCCGGCCTCGGTCAGCGTGAGCTCATTCTTCTTCCGCGAGAAGAGCGGCAGCCCGTACTGCCGCTCGAGGGAAGAGATCTGCATCGTCACCGCCGGCTGAGTGATAAAGAGGTCCTCCGCCGCCCGGGTAAAGCTCAGGTGCTTGGCCACGTAATAGAAGACCTTGAGCTGCTTCAGATTGAGGTCGAAGCGCATGGCGTCCCATCAGAGGAGATGATGAAGCATCAAAAAAAACTGTTCTGCAATCCCGAAGCGGAGCTTCTAATCGCCTTATTTCGGGCAAGCGCGGGAGCCGCCCGAGACTCTTATCACATATAAAAAGTATTGCTTTGCGTGTCAATTGAAGCCTTGTTTTACTCGGGGCGCAAGCAGGCAACGACGACCGAGGTCACGGAGCCCTCCCCCTGCGGAGCGACTGGAACACAGATACGGAGGAACACCATGCGAGAGCTCGAGTTCGACGGAATCGTGATCGGCGGGGGCCCCAACGGGCTCACGACCGCCGGGTACCTGGCGAAGGCCGGCGTCAAGGTCGCCGTCCTCGAACGGCGGTACGAGATCGGGGGCGGCCTCGCGACGGAGAACCTGACGCTGCCCGGCCTGCTCATCGACAGTCACGCGATCTACCATATGATGGTGGAGTACGCCCCACCCCTGAAGGACTTCGAGCTCGACACCCGCTACGACCTCCAGTGGATCTACCCCGAGCCGCAGATCGTCATGCCCTTCCAGGACGGAACGCATCTGGCCCTCTACCAGGACATCAACCGCTCCTACGAGTCCATCGCGAAGTTCTCGAAGAAGGACGCCGCCGCCTTCCTCGACTTCGCCAAGTGGTCGCAGGAGTGCATGGATCTCTTCCTCGCGCCGGCGAGCTACGCGAACCCCATGCCGAGCCTCGAACAGGCGGCGAAGCTCTACGCGAATGAGATCACCCGCCGCGGCGACGAGCTGACCGGGTACACGCCCAAGCAGATCGTCGACCAGATGTTCGAGAACGACCGCGTCCGGGCTCTCTTCCTCTACCTCGCCACGATGTGGGGCCTCGACTACGACCTGGAGGGCCTCGGCTACCTCGTCCCCCTGATGATCAACCGGGCGTGGCACTTCCGCCTCTGCCGCGGCGGGTCGCATCACGTCGCGCACCTGCTCGCGAAGTATATCTCTTCCAACGGCAGCCGCGTGATCACCGGCTGCATGATCGACCGGATCATCGTGGAGAACGGCGAGGCCCGGGGCGTGGTCCTGGACGACGGAACGGTGATCCGGGCCAAGTACTTCGTGTGCAGCGCCGTCAACCCCCACCAGACCTTCTTCGAGCTCATCGGCGAAAAGCACCTCAGCCCCGAGTTCACCGCCCGGCTCAACCAGTGGCAGTACTCGGACACGAGCTTCTTCACGGTCCACACCGCCCTCTTCGACGCCCCGCGGTTCACCGTAGCGGAGAAGGACCCGGAGCTCGCGAAGTCGCTCATCTACGTGGTGGGCTACGAGAGCGAAGCCGACCTCGTGAAGCACTTCAAGGCTTCGAAGAAGGGCGAGCTCTACGACGGCGGCTTCAACTGCTGCTTCCCCTCGCTGCACGATCCGATTCGGGTCCACCGGCACCCCTCCAGCGAGGTCAAGCACATCGGCCTCCTGTCCATGGAGTGCGCCCCGTACAACCTGAAGGACGGCGGCCCCCTAGCCTGGAACCGCGTCCGCCGGGAGTACGCCGAGCGGATGAAGACCACCCTGGCGAAGTACGCGCCCAACATGACGGCCGACAACATCGCCTGGGACTACATCGGCACCCCGCTCGACACCGAGAACAAGTTCCCGGACATGAAGAACGGCTGCTTCAAGCAGGGTGCGTACCTGCCGCTCCAGATGGGGTACTTCCGGCCCAACGAGTATTGCGGCCAGCACGACACGCCCATCAAGAACCTCTACCTCGCCGGCGCGTGCACCCACTCCGGCGGCATGATCACCTACGGCCCCGGCTATAACGCCGCCAACAAGATCGCCGAGGATCTCAAAATCGGCAAATGGTGGCCGGAGCCCGAGTGCGTCACGGTCGCCAAGAAGGCCAATCTGCTCTAGTCCTCCGCCCCCTCCCCCTCCGCGGGGGGGCCGGGGTGGGGATACAGCTTACTAGGAAGGAGACCCACATGTTTATCCGCTCGACCGGCCTCGGCCGCACCCTCCTCACCTGCAAGGTGGCCAAGATCGAAGTGACGACCCTGGTTCCGTCCACCCTCGAGCCTCCGGACGAGGGGGAACCGGCGGAGCCCCCCCGCCTGCTGATGACGATCCAGACGACCGACCCGGTGAACTGGACAGTTCGGGGGTTCGTCGAGCCCGCGGATCTGCGGCTGATCATCAAGGCCGCCCTCAAGCCCTCCGTGATCTGGACGGGCCTGAAGTTCCTGCTCTTCGGCGGCAAACCGAAGGCGGCTGCCCCGGCCACCGCGCCGGTGACCAACCAGGCCCAGGCCTGACCGTCGCCCCAGGGCACGGAACCAGCGACCCCTCAAGGAGGTTGACGATGCCAGACGCGAAATACGATGCGGTCATCGTGGGTGGCGGTCACCACGCCACCATCATCGGATGCTACCTCGCGCGGGCCGGCCTGAAGACGGCCATGTTCGAGCGGTGGCACGAGTGCGGCGGAGGAGCGTGCGGCGAAGAGCTCCCCCTGCCCGGCTTCATTCAGAACGTGTGCGCGCACTTCACCCGGTTCTACACGCACCCGGCCTACACCGACTTCAACCTGCGGGACTTCGGACTCGTCTACAAGTTTCCGGAGTACAACGAGGCATGGATCTATCCCGACGGCAAGTACATGATGGGCAAGGCGGTCTTCAACGTCGTCGACCCGATCACGGGCCGCGGTGAGTTCAACGATACGCACGCCCAGCAGGTGGTGGACCAGGTCCGCCGCATCTCCGCCAAGGACGCCGGCACCTCCGAGGACATCCTCTCACGGTTCAAGGGCGCGTGGCGCAACGCCTTCGGCCACTACCGGTACACGGGTCCCGACGAGTGGGACGAGCTCGATCCCCTCGAGAAGCTCACGAAGGACCCGAAGTGCGGGATCGACCCGAAGTACGGTCAGATGACCATCGCCGAGATCGCGAGGGATCTCTTCGAGAGCCCCGAGCTCCAGACCTTCTACATGCGCGCGCATCAGACCTCGAACGGCCTGATGCCCTGCGACAAGCCCGGCTTCTACTGGCACATCCACGTCCTTGGGCTCGTTTTGTCCGTAGAGACAGCGGCCATCGTGATCGGCGGCACCCACTCCATCAGCCACGCGCTGCTGCGCGCCGGACAGAAGGAAGGGTGCGAGTTCTTCGTCCTTTCCGAGGTCCAGAAGGTCCTGGTGAAGAACGGGAAGGCCTGCGGCATCAAGCTCACCGACGGCACGGAGATCGCGGCGGACATCGTCATCAGCGACCTCAACGTCGAGCAGACCCTCGACATGCTGGGCGAGGAGTACGTGCCCTCCGAGCTCTGGGGCAAAGCCCAGAAGCTCAAGCAGAAGCCGGCGAGTCTGACCGATACGGGGTACGAGCGAACCCAGATCCTCTGGGGGAATATCGCCCTCATGGATGCGCCCGTCTACCCCCAGAACGCGGACCTCGGCATGGTGCCGCGCCTCTACTTCGGGCCGGCCGACCCGGAGTACTTCTTCTCAGGCCGATACCAGAAGGAGCGGTGGGACCTGGGGATCGCCAACCAGCTCTACCTCCTCGTCGCGCCGGACGTCCAGTGGGACCCGACCCGCGCGCCGAAGGGGCGCTTCGCGGCGCTCGTCGAGGAGTTCACCTGCCCGTGGCGGAACTTCTCCGAACGCGAGTGGCTCCGGATCAAGCGCGAGATCGCCGTCCGGATGGTGAACGAGTGGGGCAAGTACGCGCCCAATGTCAACAAGTCGAACTTCATCGAAGCCTTCATTACGACGCCCGACGACGTCGTAAACCGCAACACGACCATGCCGCAGGGCGGCTGGGGCGCTCTCGACGCCAACGCCGAGCGGCTCGGACGGCTCCGGCCCTTCCCGGAAATCTCCAATTATCGGATGCCCGTCAAGGACTACTACCTCTGCTCCTCTGCCGCCCACTCGGCACACGGCATCGGCCGCGGCAGCGGCTACAACTGCTACAAGGCGATCGCCAAGGACTACAGCCTCTCGTATAGGCCGTGGGAGACAAGAGGGTATTAGCGAGATTCGTAGGCGCTCAGTCATGGGACTAATGGGACTAATGGGACTCATGAGTGCCATAGGTCCTATAAGTCCCATAGGTCCCCTGGCTCGCAGTGCCTACTCCTCACAGGAGGTTTTCCTTATGGCAAGGCTGCAAGGCAAGGTCGTGATCGTCACGGGCGGGGCGAAGGGCCTGGGGAGGGAATTCTGCCTCGGGCTGGCGAAAGAAGGCGCACGGGTCGTCATGGCGGCACACCGGTTCGACAGCGACGAGGCGCGCGCGGCGAGGCAGAAGATCGAGGCCCTGGGCGGGCTCGCCATGGAGGTCGACGTGGCGAGCGAGGAGGACACCAAGCGGATGGCCGCCCAGGTCCTCCAGACCTACGGCCGGATCGACGTTCTGGTAAACAACGCGGCCATGTACGGCGGCATCTCCCGGGTAGGCGTCCTCGAGACGCCGCCCGAGGAGTGGGACCGGGTGATGACCGTCAACCTGAGGGGGCCCTTCCTCTCTTCGCGGGCGGTGATCCCTTCGATGGTGAGCCAGGGCGGCGGAAAGATCATCAACATCGCGTCCGAGGTTGCCTTTACGGGCTCGAAGGGAATGATCCACTACGTGACGTCCAAGGGCGGGGTCCTGGCCTTCACCAAGTCCCTGGCGACCGAGCTCGGACCGCACAACATCTGCGTCAACGCTGTCGCGCCGGGCTACACCGACACGCCCGGCAGCCGAAGCCTCGGCGACGTGAAAAAGTACGATGTGTCGAAGACCCCCCTCGCGCGGCTGGAGCAGCCGGAAGATCTCGTCGGGGCCGTGCTCTTCTTCGCGAGTGAAGAGTCGAATTTCGTCAATGGCCAGACGCTCGTCGTCG
>JACRCS010000138.1 GCA_016218905.1 Deltaproteobacteria bacterium | reverse complement strand
TTGTTTGCGCATCTGCCCCTGAGCGTAGGGTGGGGCGTTCCGCCGCAGGCGGGTTGCCCCACGCGTGGGCGAACCTCGCTGCGCGAGAACCGCCCACCCTACGGCAACCCGGTACGCGCAACTATTTACGACGTCGTGTACAGATGGGAAGCACTGTCACCGAAAACACGTCCCCCGCTCGAGGAGGAGTGCCCAACGGCAGACCGTAAGCCGCGGGACGAGCGCCCTTAAGGCGCGAGCAGGTCGCTTACGACTATGGGCGAAGAGGCGGTGCTCCGCGCCCCGTGATCAACTTCCGCCGACCGCGGTTACCCTTTCGAAGGGGTCCTTTCGCCATGGTCGGGCACTCCGACCAGGCGTTGACCTGAGCAGAAGTTGGGTATACAGACTGGATGCTCGTCTCGAGCCCCATCCGCCTCTCTGCGGACTTCCATCCGCCCGCTCACGGTGCACAGGGGGTCGCCTATGTCGCACGACCTATCCAGGGTGATCACGGGGACGGGGAGTCACATCCCCTCCCGGAGGGTCTCCAACGAAGAATTCCTCGGTAGTCGTTTCTTCTCGGACTACGGAAGCCCCCTCGAGCCTGCCGGCAACGCGACCGTTATCTCGAAGTTCAGGGAGATCACCGAGATCGCCGAGCGACGCTACGTGCCCGATGATCTGGTCGCCTCCGACATCGCTTGCGACGCAGCGGCCAAGGCCATCGAGTCCGCGGGAGTCGATCCCGAGACCCTCGACCACCTGATCGTCGCCCACAACTTCGGGGATGTGCGGTTCGAAAGCCGGCGCTCCGAATTCGTGCCGACCTTGGCGGCGCGGGTGAAGCAGAAGCTCGCGATCGCCAACCCGGCCTGCATCGCCTACGACCTTCCGTTCGGCTGTCCAGGCTGGCTGCAGGCGGTCATTCAGGTCGATTGCTTTCTCCGGTCCGGTGATGCGCGGAAAGCTTTGGTGATCGGTGCCGAGACCCTCTCTCGTGTTTCCGACCCCCACGACCGCGACAGCATGATCTACTCCGACGGGGCCGGGGCGGCCGTGATCGAGGCTCGCAGCGACTGCGAACGGGTGGGTATCCTCGCACACGCCGCGCGGTCGGACACGCGCGAGCACGCGTGGTTGCTTCGAATGGGCAGATCGTTCGACGCTGGAGCCGCGGACGACCGGCTGTTCTTGAAGATGCGGGGCCGGAAGCTGTACGAATACGCGCTCTCAACCGTCCCCGGCGTCGTCCGTCAGAGTCTCGATCGGGCCGGGGTCGCGCTCACCGACGTGCGCAAAGTCCTCATCCACCAAGCCAACGGCAAGATGGATGAGGCCATCCTCAGGCGTCTCTTCAAGCTCTACGGGATCCGTGAGATCCCGGCCGACATCATGCCCATGACGATCTCTTGGCTGGGCAACAGCTCCGTGGCCACACTGCCGACGCTCGTCGACCTCATCCGACGCGGTGAGATACAGGGGCACGATCTGAACAGTGGAGATATCGTCGTATTCGCATCCGTCGGCGCCGGCATGAACATCAACTCCATGGTGTACCGCTGGCCTTAGATCTGCGGTGGGGTTAAGACGGCGCCACGGTCAGCCCGGGAGCGAGATCCCAGCCGCGCGCGACGATGCTCCTCGTTGCCGATTGCGAGGTTGACCGGGAGGTCTTCAGGGTTGGAGCAGCGCCGGCTGTTGCGCGCCCGACGGCGCGGGGCCGGCGAGGAACAGACAATCCAGCAAGGGCGTCCGTCGCGGCGTCCGCGACCATTAAAGGAGGAAGACCATGGCCAAGGGAAAAGATAAGGGTCACAAGGAAGAGAAGAAGAAACCCCAGGACAAGAAGAAGAGCACGCCCGCGAAGAAATGAACGAAGAGGCGGTCTTCCTGGCCGCTACCTCGTCCAGGGCGCGGTAGACCTCCCTCAGGTCGAGCGGCTTCGAGAGGTAGTCATCCATGCCGCCGGCACGGAACCGCTCCCGGTCCCCGCAGAGGACATGGGCCGTGAGGGCGACGATCGGGATGTCCCGCGGTGCGCCCGGCGCGGCGCCCGCCCGGATCGCCCCGTGTCGCTTCCAGGCGTCTCATGCGTGAGGGGAAAAGCGATGACGACGGGCCGCAGCGACCTCACGAGTGCATGAGCCAAGTTCGACAAGCGACGGCGGAGCTGTACGCTCCCAAAGAGCTTCGGCGACATTCGTCCTCCACGCGGAGGCTACACCGAGAGCTCCCGAAAGGAGCGCGAGCATGGCCTACAGCATCGAGTTGTCCGACCCTGAGTTGCAGCTTCTGAAGGAGCTCCTGCACGGGGACGAAGCGAGGTTGCGCGTTGAGATCGCCCACACGGATCGGCGTGCACTCAAGGTTGAACTGAAGGAGCGGCAAGAACTCCTCCGCGGGCTCGTCGGAAAGCTCGGGAGCAACGCCGCCTAGTCGTAGAGGCCCTCCCCGAAATCGCGTGCAGAGGTGGATGTCCACTTGAGGAGAAGGAGTACGTCATGGGGAGAGTCTACTACGACAAAGAGGACCGGGTCGCTCTGGTGGTCGTGAGTGAGCCGGCCTCTTGGAACGCCTGGGACCCGGAGCTCAACAGCGAGCTGGACGCAATCTGGGCGGACTTCGAAGAGAGCCCGGACGTCGACGTCGCCGTTCTGACCGGCGAGGGTGCCGCGTTCTGCTGTGGCTCGGACCGGCAGGACGATGTCGCCCCAGCCTGGCAACATCCGACGACCACCGATGGCCCGCGTCGCCGGGGACTCGGTATCGGCGGAGGTCTCACCCGCGGACGCCACCGGATCGCGAAGCCCATCTTATGCGCAGTGGGCGGACCGGCGCTCGGCAGCGGGTTTGAGCTAGCCCTCGCCTGCGACCTCCGTTTCGCCTCAGACAAGGCGCGGTTCGGCTTCTCCCACCGAGGACGGGGCTTTCATCCGGGCGAAGGAGGGATCGTTCGGCTGGTTGCCATTGCCGGAATCGCTACAGCGCTGGACCTCGTCCTCACGGGGCGCGAGCTCTCGGCTGACGAGGCGCTCCACCTTGGCCTGGTCACTCGCCTAGTCCCCCACGCGGATCTGCTCACCACGACGCAGGAGTGTGCAAGGCTCATCGCCGCCAACGACCAGCGGTCACTTCGCTCCGCCAAGGCAGCCATCCTCGAGACGATGGGCCGGCCCCTGGAGGATGCGCTGAGGCTGGAGGCGATCTACAGTGGCTCCACGACGGCGGACACACGGGAGGTTCGGGAGAGGACGTCCGAGCTCTTCGAGAAATACCGGTGATCGCGCGGGCGTCGAACAGGGACGGCGATACCCATGTGGCGGGTAATGCGTGTCCCAGAAGGGCGGGGCCGTCAACTTCTCTCGACCACCGGCACACCGAACCAGACCGCCCCCGCTGAATTCTTCCCGGTGCCCTTGGCTCCACCCCGCGAGCACAAGTTCGCGGTACCCTCAAGCGCATCCCTCCTGCGCCGGCCGAAACGCTCCAGCACGCTCTCCGAATCCTGCCACTCCGCCCTGCGTCTCCGCACGAGAACCGAGTGACCGCTGAATGGGTATTGCTCGAGCGCCTGCGGACCCACCCTATCGTGGCGCAGGTTGCATCGAACGGCGTGCCCGGTCATGAGTCGGGAAACGAACGACGCGGCCCGGCCGCTCACGACGATTGTGTCCGCGTCCGGACCTGTGGGACTTTACCTCAGATGAAGACCCCAGTCCGCTCCGCGGATCCATCGATCGAAAGACTCTCCGGCTCCGTCGAGAGGGTCACCTTTCACAGCGAGGAGACGGGGTTCTGCGTCCTCCGCGCAAGGGTCAAGGGCCACGCCGACCTCGTCCCCGTCGTCGGCTCCGCCGCGTGCATCACCCCAGGGGAGTACATCGAGTGCCTGGGTACGTGGCAGAACGATCGGACCCACGGGCTGCAGTTCAAGGCCACGACGCTCCAGGTGGTCCCGCCGAGCTCGCTCGAGGGCATCGCGAAGTACCTCGGCTCCGGCATGGTCAAGGGGATCGGACCGCACTTCGCAAAGGTGCTCGTGAAGGCCTTCGGAGAGCAGGTGTTTCGGGTCATCGAGGAAGAGCCCGAGAGGATGCTGGAGCTCTTCGGGATCGGAAGGAAGCGGGTCGAGAAGATCACCTCGGCGTGGTCGGAGCAGAAGGCCATCCGGGAGATCATGGTCTTCCTCCAGTCCCACGGCGTCGGGACGGGACGGGCCGTCCGCATCTACAAGAGCTACGGCGACGAAGCGATCGTCAAGGTCACCGAGAACCCCTACCGCCTCGCCCTGGACATCCACGGGATCGGCTTCAAGACCGCGGACGCCATCGCCGCGAAACTCGGCATCGCCCCCCACTCCCTGATCCGCGCGCAAGCGGGTGTGCGCCACGTGCTCCAGGAACTCTCGAACGACGGCCACTGCGCAGCTCCAAGGGACAAGCTCCTCGAGGAGGCGGCCCGTCTGCTGGAGATCCCGACACCCGTCCTGGAGGAGGCGATCCGGGAGGAGATCGCAGAAGGGAACCTAATTCCCGAGGACATCGCGGGCTGCCCCTGCCTCTTCCTCACCCCTCTGCAGCGAGCCGAGGTGGGCGCCGCGGCGAGCCTCACCCGGATTCTCGCCGGCGAGATCCCTTGGGGAGCAGTGGACGCCGACAAGGCGATCCCGTGGGTGGAGGAGAAGACCGGCCTTACGCTCTCTCCCTCCCAGCAGCAGGCCGTCCGCCTAGCGCTCGCGAGCAAGGTTCTCGTTATCACGGGTGGGCCCGGCGTCGGCAAGACCACCCTCGTGAACAGCATCCTCCGGATCCTCCAGGCGAAGAGAATCCGGGTCGCGCTCTGTGCCCCCACCGGCAGAGCGGCGAAGCGGCTCTCCGAGTCGACGGGTCTGGAGGCGAAGACCATCCATCGCCTCCTCGAGTTCGATCCGAAGTCTTTCGGCTTCAAGAGGGGGCGGGACAATCCCCTCGAGACGGATCTTCTCGTCATCGACGAGTCCTCCATGGTGGACATCGCCCTCATGAACCGGCTCCTGGTGGCAGTCCCCGACCGAGCGGCCGTCATGATCGTGGGAGACGTGGACCAGCTCCCTTCCGTGGGGCCCGGGGCCGTGCTTTCGGACATCATCGAGT
>JACRCS010000137.1 GCA_016218905.1 Deltaproteobacteria bacterium | reverse complement strand
GGCTTCGGCGTCGCGTGTTTTAGGGCTCCTACCCTTGCCGCCGCAGACCCAGTGCGACCAGAAGCCAGGCGACGGCGAGGAGGGCGAAGCCGACGAGCGGAGGGACCATCGATTCGGCGAGGCCGGCCAGGAGACCGGCGGTGGCCTCAGGGCCCACGAGTCCGCCCGGCTTCCCGGCGGCGCTCGTCAGCGTCGTGGCGAGCCCCGCGGCCGTCGCCGCCGCGATCGCCGACACGGTACAGGCCGACATCGGCCGGAACGCAAGGACCTTCCGCTCGTCCGGTCGGACGGCGATGGAAATCGCCATCCCGAGGGTCACGACTCCAGCCACCAGGAGGAACAGCATGAACGAGACTCCGAGGATCATCGGGGACCTCCTTCCTTTCGGACGGGAATGACGCGCGGGGCGGGAGAACGTGACGAGCCCCGACGCTGTCACGACGGGCCTCGACCCGCGTCTAATCCCTCTGATGGACCCCGAGTCCGAACGGGAGCTGGTCCGCAGGGTCAGGCAGGGCGACCCGGAGGCCTTCGACCGGATCTACGAGGCGTGGAACCGGCGCCTTTTCGCGTTCCTCCTGCGCCTGACGCGCCGGCGCGAGGTGGCCGAGGATCTCTTCGAGGAGACCTGGCTCCGGCTCGTCAAGGGAATCGCGGGCCTCAGGGACGACTCGCGGTTCGCGCCGTGGCTCTTCACGGTCGCGAGGAACGTCTACCTCAGCCACCGGCGGGCCCGGCTCCTCGACGAGGAACGGATCGGCGAGCTCTCGTGGCTCGACCCGCCCGTCTCGCGGGCGCCGTCGCCCCTGGAGGCGGCCGCGACGAGCGAGCTTCAGAAGAGGCTCGAAAGGGCCCTTTCGACGCTGCCCCTGCCCTATCGGGAGGCCGTTCTCCTCGTGGGAGTCCACGGGCTGACGCCCGCCGAGGCGGCCCTCGTCTGCGGCGTGACGCCGGAGGCTCTCAGGCAGCGGCTCTCTCGCGGGCGCGCGCTCCTCGGAGAGAGGCTCCGCGAGATGGAAGGCGCGGGAAGACCCCCGGCAGGGAGGACGTGACGCGTGATGAAGAACGACTCTGACGAAGACGCCCTCGTCCGCGAGCTCGCGCCCCTCTCACCGCTCGACGTCGGGCCCGCGGCGGAAGGCCGGACGCGCGCCCGCTGCCACGCCCTTCTCGCTCGCCGTCGGCGGAAGGCCGTCGGCGCCGGGTTCGTCGCCGGCGTACTCGGAAGGCTCTGGACGTTCCTCGAACCGGCCCTCGTGTCGGCCCTGGCCGTCTTCTACCTCGGGGGGGCGATCGAGAAGGCCTTCCTGGTCTTCTCCCGCTGAGGCGATTCCCAAACGGCCCGTCGAGCGCCCCGAGCGCGCCCGCACGAAGCTTCTCATCATGGGAGGATCCATCGTGCTGACCGCTTTCGTAATCCTGGCGGCGCTTGCCGGAGCGCTCGTCTTGTTCGCCCGGAGGTGATCGCGGGGCGGCCTGCCGGCTCCCCTCGGCCGAGGCCCTTCGAATCAGCCGGGCGGGAGCCGGAAGGCCATGACGCGGTTTTCGGTGAAGGTCGGGAAGACGGCGAGCCCCTTCCCGGCGATCCAGGCGAAGTTCGCGAGCGGAACCCCGCGAACGGAGGTGTCGAGGAGCTTCGTCACCGCGCCTGACGGAGTAATGCGGAAGAGGCGGCCTTCGTTGTGCGTGACGAGGAGGTTTCCGGTGCCGTCGCTCTCGATGCCGTCGATGATCCCCGCCCCGAGGTCGGCGACCGTCCGGACCCCCTTCGTCTCGAGATCGACGCTCTTGACCCGGCCATCCCCGTTGTTGCCGACGATCAGGCGCCCTCCGAGGAGGTGGAGCCCGTTCGGCCTCGCGATCTCCACGCCCTTCAGCCACTCCTCGGCCTTGCCGGACACGATGCGGAACAGGGCGTTCGCGCCGGGGTCCGAGAGGTAAACCGTCCCGTCCTTCCCGACGGCGATGTCGTTCAGAGCGACGGCGCTCGGGACCGCGATCCGGCGAAGGACCGTTCCGGATGCGATCTCGATCTCGACGACCCCTCCGGTCTCGACCGCCCAGAGAGTGCCTCCCGCGACGGCGAGCCCCAGCGGATTCCGGAGCCCCTCGACCCAGCGGAGGCTCAGGATCTTTCCGTCGGGCGAGAGCCGCGAGAGGAACTGGCGGCCCTCGTCGGCGCTCCGGTCGTAGCCGTCATAGCCCGATACGAAGAGGTCTCCGCTCGAGGGGTCGTACACGACCGTCTCGGGGATCGGGAAGTCGGCGGGCGTCTTCCAGGCCTCTCCGACCCCCGGCGCCTCGAAGACGGCGGTCGCGTCCTGAACGACGAAACCCCAGCCCCCCATCGCCTCGGTCAGGAGGAGCGTCAGCTCGTTCACCCCTTTCTTCAGCGGGAGGTAGACGGCGTCGAAGAGGCCGACGATTCCAAGGAAAGAGGGGTCGCGCTGGCGGTAGGCGCTCGAGCCGTGGAAGAAAGGCGTGCCGTTGAGGTAGACCGTCACCTCGTCGCTGTAGCCGAGGTTGACCTTCAGAAGGCGATCGGTCTCCGAGCGCAGGACGGCCTTCGCGAGGACGGCGTCGGGCTCGGGGCCGAGGCGGCCGAAGAGGCGGGCGACGTCGACGAGCCCTCCGGCATCGACCTTCGCCTCGACCCACTCGAGGGTCGGGAGCCTCC
>JACRCS010000128.1 GCA_016218905.1 Deltaproteobacteria bacterium | reverse complement strand
TGCCGTCGAAGCCGAGGTGGAGCGGGTAGTAGTAGTTGATGACCTCGCGCCCCTGCGGGAGCGTGTAGCCGGAGTCGAACATGCAGACGATGTTCCGCATGATCGCTTCCTTCGTCTCGTAGCCCGGCACCATCTGCTCGTACTTGTGACCCAGGTCGTCGACCGACTTGCCGACCCACGAGCGGGCGATCTTCAGCAGGGCGGGGATCTCCTCCTGCCTCACGCCGAACTTGCCGGCGACGCTGACGATCTTGCCGAAGCTCTTGACGACGTTGCCGCCGCCCTGGCCGAACTTGGAGTGCTCGTCGACGGAGGTCGACCCGCGCTTGAGCGCGTCCTGGTAGAGCTCGTCCTCCTTGGCCATGTAGAAGCCCTCGGAGAGCCACGGCATGGGGAACGAGCCGCGGAAGAAGGGGGCCTTGTGCATGACGAGGAGCTCGCCGGGGAAGATCACGGGCGTCGAGTGCGAGAAGGCGGCCTTGAGGGCCATCGCGCGGCGCACGACGGGGATCTCGTTGTCGTGCTGGAAGTACTCGCGCGTGTACCAGTACGGGAACTCGTTGTTCGCCGACGAGAGCGTCTGCATGAAGACGTCGCGCAGCTTCTCGACGCGCGGGTGCGGGGCCTTCTTCACCTCGCGGTCGGTGAGGCTCTTCGGAGCGTGACCGCCGGCCTCGTTCTCCATCGAGACTCCGGCGTCCGCCAGTACTTCCTTCAGCTTCTTCGGCATCGAAACCCTCCTGATTCCTGTCTGCTTCCGGATCGGGCTGTCTGGGCCGACTGGGTCCAGTTTCGTTCGCCAGGCTCATCGCAAGGGCGTTGCCACCACCGTCCCACCCCGGGCGTTTTCGCCCAACCCTCTCCAAGGGCGTCACTTGGGTCTCATTTCGTCATATCGGCCCGGGTCGGTCCCGGTGTCGTGCGGCGTGACATGCAAAAGGACGTTCCGGCGCTCCGGGGGGTTTCTCTCGTGGACAGGGTTCTTGCTCAGGGGCCGTGCTCCGAACGAACTTGAGGCGCCCCGAGCGTCCCCGGCGAAGGGTTGTCTCCGATCGTGACACTGATGTCACAGGAGGGGACACGCTCGGACGTCTCTGCAATACGGCGATCTACGGCCCACCATCTTCCCGGGCGGACTGGGCCTCTCGGATCGGACAACAAAGATGCCGAACGCACCGACGGTGAAACGTCTGCCAGCGGCGCTCGTCCTCGACCGCGAGGCCCTCGATTGCCAAAAGGGATTCTGCTCCGGCGGCATCGGCCCGAACGCGTTCGCCGACGAGGTCCGCTCCTCCTCCTACCAGCTCGAGGGCGCGCTGCGCACGCTCGAGCGTCCAGCACGAGTGGGAAATGACTATGGAAATGATCGTCGGCCGGCCTGAGCACTGCCAGGAGCGCCCGGGAACGCTGCGGACGATGCGCGAGATCACGAACTCCGTGTACTCGCCGGACACGCTCCGTTCTTTCCTCGGCGAGCTCCGCCAGGCGCGCCTCGCCGGCCGGAACCTCCTCGGCGAGAAGCGGTCCCTCCTGGAGAGGCGCCTTTCCCCGGCCAGGAATGCTCTCGTTCCGCGGATCATCGCGATCGAGAAGGCGTGGATGGCCGAGCTCTGCGAGCGCTTCCCTTTCACCCTCCGCGGCGCCCTCTCCGATTTCGCCCGCGTCCTCGAGTGCGAGCTCTCGATGCTCTCCGACCCGACCGTCATGCTCTTCTACAGAGACGTCCTCGGCGCCCGCAAGGCGAGCCGGAACCCCCAGCGGGAACGCGACGAGGCGTTCTTCCGGAAGCTCGCGCGGTAAACGCTCGAAGAGGTCGGGGCGAGGGAGCGGGCGAAGACCCCGAACGCGATCTGACGTCAGCCGGAGAGGAGGCCGAGCTCGCGCGGGTGCGCGTCGAGCTTCGCCGCGTAGCACCCGCCCACCTCCAGGTCGATACCCGCGTGGGCGAGCGCACCCGTCTCGTCTTCCCGCTCGAGGAGCGTGAGGGAACGGGTCGCTCCTGAAGGTCGTCGACACCGCGATCGGCCGCCTCGTGCAGCGGGTGCCTGCGGCCCCGACGACGGCGGGTGCGACGGGGACGAATGGTCCTGTTCTGATCCCTGCCAGGGCTGAGGCCGAAGACCCGGCGGCCCGGACGCGAAAACGGCCGGCCCTTCGGGGGGCCGGCCGTCTTCGTATATTAGAAAATCAAGACCTGACCCCGAGCTTCGGGGCTACGCCTTCTTCCAGACCTCGATCGAGTCGATGAGCCCCTCGTCGCCGAGGAACGACACCCGGTCGCCGACCTTCCGGCCGAGAAGCCCCTTGGAGACATCGGCGAGGTAGGAATAGACGTCGGCTTCGGGCCTGGAGTCCCACGGCCCGAGGAGGGTCACGGCGCGCGTCCCTCCGAGCAGCCGGAGCGTGACGCGGGTGCCGGGCCTCACCTCGGAGAGATCGACGGTGGCGGGGTCGAGGACGCGGGCCTTGCGGAGCTCCTCCTGGAGTCGCGCGACGCGGACGTCGAGGTCCTGCTGGCGCTGCTTGCGGGCCTGGTACTCGAAGTTCTCCGAGAGGTCGCCCTCGGCGCGGGCGAGCGCGAGGCCCTTCGTGTTCTCGGGGATGTCGACGTGCGCGAGCTTCTCGAGCTCCATCTTCTTCCCTTCGAGAGCCTCTTCCGTCACGAAGAAGTAGTCGTCGCCCCCCTTGCGCAGGTCGGGGAACCGCATCTCGGCGGCGGAGAAGAGGGCGGCCCGGCGGTGCGGCTCGAGGTCGTTGTGGCGGTCGAGCGCCTGGAGGAACTGCTGTGCGTCCTCGAGCGTCGCCTGCTTCACGAGCCACGCCGCGGCCATCCCGGTCCGGTCGAAGAGCTCTCGGATCTTCGCGCGGCCGCCGCCCAGGTCCTCCCAGGAGGCGGCGTCCAGGAGACGGCCGAGGACGGTCGGGGTCAGGCGG
>JACRCS010000119.1 GCA_016218905.1 Deltaproteobacteria bacterium | reverse complement strand
CACGCGACGGTGTTCGTCCCGAACCACGAGACGCCGAAGAAGCGGCTGCCGATGAGGTAGTAGAGTGTGAGCCCGAACCCGACGAGCATCCCGGCGACGGCGCCGGGGCGGTTCGCGCGCTTCCACCAGATGCCGAGGACGAGGACGGGGAAGAACGACGCCGCCGCCAGGCTGAAGGCCCACGCGACCATCTCGACGATGATCCCGAGGCGCGCCGTCGCGACCCACGCCGCGATGAGGGCCGTGACGACGAGGAGGATCTTGGTGATAACCAGGCGCCTCGTGAGCGTCGCCTTCGGGTTGATGACGTTGTAGTAGAGGTCGTGGGAGATGGCGTTCGAGATCGTCAGGAGGAGGCCGTCGGCCGTGGAGAGGGCCGCCGCGAGGCCGCCCGCCATGACGAGGCCGGTGATCACGAAGGGGAGGCCGGCGATCTCGGGCGTGGCGAGGACCACGAAGTCGGTCGACGTGACGACGAAATCGGCGAACTGGACGATGCCGTCTTTCAGCTTGTCGACGATCGAGAAGAGGCCGGCCGGTTGCCAGAGGTTGACCCAGGCCGGGAGCTTGTCGACAGAGGAGCCGACGAGGTTCGTGAAGACCGCGTTGCGCGCGAAAGCGGCGTAGGCGGGGGCGGTGATGTAGAGAAGGGCGATGAAGAAGAGCGACCACCCGACCGACGTCCGCGCCTCACGCACGGACGGGGTCGTGTAGTAGCGCGTCAGGATGTGGGGGAGGCCCGCCGTGCCGACCATGAGGCAGAACGTCAGCGCGAGGAAGTTCCACATTTTGACGCCCTTCGGGACCTCGAGGTAGTTCGCGACCTTCGCGCCCTCCTTGGCCGGGGCCGTCGCGAGGCCGTCGAGCTTCTTCTTCGCGCCGGAGAGCTTTTCCTTTTCGGCGTAGGAGAGGTCGGCCGCCTTCAGCTTCGCGGCGACCTCGTCGGCGTCCCTCTTCCAGAGCTCGCGGGTCGCCTTCTCCGCCGGGTCGGCGGTGATCTCGATCGCGCGGGCGCTGTTCTGCTGCATGACCTGGCCGTACATCACCTGCGGCACGGGCACCATGAAGAGCTTGAAGGAGAGATAGACGACCGGGACGAGATAGCTGGTGATCAGGATGATGTACTGGGCGACCTGCGTCCACGTGACGGACTTCATCCCGCCGAGGACGGAGCAGAAGAGGACTCCGATCAGGCCGACGAAGCAGCCGATCTTGAAGTCGAGGCCGATGAACCGGGAGACGATGAGGCCGACACCGGTGACCTGCGCGATGAGGTAGGTAAACGAGCAGGTGATCGCGGCGACGACGCCGATGATGCGAGCCGCGTTCCCCTCGTAGCGGGCGCCGAGGAAGTCGGGAATGGTGTAGGCACCGAACTGCCTCAGGTACGGCCCAAGCAGGACGGCCAGGAGGAGGTAGCCCCCCGTCCAACCCATGATGTAGGCGAGGCCGCTGAAGCCCTGCACGGAGAGCGTCCCGGCCATCGAGATGAAGGATGCGGCGGACATCCAGTCGGAGCCGGTCGCCATCCCGTTGTAGATCGCCGGGACGTTCCGCCCCGCGACGTAGTACTGGTCGGCGTTCGACGTCCTCGTGATGATGCCGATGACGATGTAGATGCCGAGGGACAGGCCCATGAAGAGCCAGCCGATCCACCGCTGGGAGAGCCCGAAGGCCGACTCGGCGATCCCGAGAAGGACCGTCACCCCGAGGAAGCAGGCGGTGTAGAGCGTGAAGATCTTGCGAAGTGTCATGCTCGTCCCTCTACTCCTGGATCCCGTACTCGAGGTCCTTCTTGTTCATCAGTTTGGCGTAGAGCGCGATCTCGATGACGAAGACGATGACCGACCCCTGTGCGGCCATGTAGTAGCCGAACGGGAAGCCGAGGAAGCTGATGTGGTTGAGCGTCGCGGCGAAGTACCCCGAGAGGAGGTACCCGACGACGAACCAGATCGCAAGGAGGACGATCGTGAGGCGGAGGTTGTACCTCCAGTATTCCCGTTTCTGGTCTTCGGTCAGTGTGGCCATGCCTCGCTCCTCGCCCCTCTCAGAAGTAGAAAGCCTGCATCTGAATGGTGAACTGGTCCGCGCTCTTTCCGACCTTGGGATCGACCTGTCCGTACGCCGCCTTGATGTTGAAGTTGTGGCCGACCGCCATGAAGCCGAGCCCGACGGACCAGCGGGTCTCGTCTCCGGTGTCGGTCGAGGCGACGTCCTTGCTCGAGACCGAGAAGAAGGGCATGACCTTCGCCTTGGGGAAGTAGTAGCCGGCCTCGCCGTAGATGACGTCCTGCTCGGGAAGCGCCGCGAGGAAGGTCCCGCCGTCGTAGCGGATCCAGTCGACCTGGCCGCTGATCGCGCCCGGGCCGAGGGGATGGTCGACGTAGACGTCCGCCGCGTAGGACTTGTAGTCCTTCTGGAAGTCGCAGCCGCCGCCGATAGCGAAGATCTTCTTCTTCCCCATGCTCGTCCCCGTGTAGAAGAACCCGGTATCGGCGTCGAGAAAGTTGTACTGGAGGCGAGCCGTGCCGCGTAGGGCGTTCCGGCTCGCTGCGTCACGGTTCCCCTGCCAGACGCCGACGCGGTACTCGAGCTTCTTCTTCGCGGGGTAGCCGCGGAGCTGAAAGCCCGTGTCGCGCCCGACGACGTTCTGCTCGGGCCCGCTGAAGAGGAACGAGTGCGGGCCGTAGTCGATCGGAACCAGGGAGGCCGCGCTCTGGAGGGAGTTGTGGGCGATGCCGGTCAGGACGAGGCCGCCGTCGATGTGGAACTCGTCCGAGAGCTTCCATGACACGAAGGCGTCCTGGACGATGAGCCCCGAGGTCACCTTCGCGCCGCCGACGACCTTGCCGAGGTTCGGGCTGTCGGTCTCGAAGAAGAACGTGACGTTCTTCGCGATCTGCCCGCCCACGAGGAGGCGCGCGCGACGTACGAAGAGGTTCTGCGCGTAGCTGTCGTTCGCGACGTTCTGCGCCCAGTCGCCCTGCCCCTGGAGCAGAAACCCGAACTTGAAGTTCACGTCGTCGTTGACCTTGATGACGGCCTGCGCGGGTGCGGACCCCGCAGGGAGGAGGAGCGCGCGCGCGCGCGCGGCGAACTCCCCGGGCCGGAGGAAT
>JACRCS010000144.1 GCA_016218905.1 Deltaproteobacteria bacterium | reverse complement strand
GCTGCTCGACCAGAAGAAGGTCCAAGTACGAATAAAGCCCAAGGAACAGGAGAACTTGTGGTGGGTACTGCTGGCCAACAGCCTGCCCTGGCTTCTCCTCCTCGGGTTCTGGATCTGGTCCATGCGACGCGCCCAGAGCATGCGGATGGGCCCTTTCGGCAACTTCGGCCAGGTCAAGGCCCGCGTGTACGAGGGGAAGGTGCCGCAGGTGACCTTCTCCGACGTGGCCGGACTCGAGAACTCCAAACGCGAACTCGCCGAGGTGGTCGACTTCCTGAAGAGCCCCGAGAAGTATCGGAGCATCGGCGGCAAGATCCCCAAGGGCCTGCTCCTCATGGGCCCTCCGGGGACCGGTAAGACCCTGATGGCGCGCGCGACGGCAGGCGAAGCCGGAGTTCCGTTCTTCTCGACCAGCGCGTCGGAGTTCATCGAGATGTTCGTCGGCGTCGGCGCGGCGCGCGTCCGAGACCTCTTCGAGAAGGCGCGGACCAAGGCGCCGAGCATCATCTTCATCGACGAAATCGACGCCGTCGGCCGCTCCAGGGGCGCGGGTCTCGGGGGCGGTCACGACGAGCGCGAGCAGACCCTGAACCAGCTCCTCGGAGAGATGGACGGCTTCGAGCCCCACGAGCACGTCATCATCATCGCGGCCACGAACCGGCCCGACGTGCTCGATCCGGCGCTGCTCCGGCCCGGCCGATTCGACCGTCAGGTGATCATCGACCTGCCGAACCTCGACGAGCGGGAGCAGATCCTCAAGGTCCACACCCGCAGCATCCCCCTGGCGTCCAACGTGGAGCTGCGGGTGATCGCGCGCTCCACGCCTGGAATGAGCGGCGCGGACCTGGAAAACCTCTGCAACGAGGCCGCTCTCTTCGCGGCGCGGGAGAACGCGACCCAGGTGACCATGAAGCACTTCGACCTGGCCAAGGACAAGGTGCTGATGGGGGTCGAGCGCCCCGGGCTGACGAACGTGGAGGAGAGGCGGTTGACGGCCTATCACGAGGCCGGCCACACGCTCATCGCCAAGCTGATCGAGGGCATGGACCCGGTCCACAAGGTCACCATCATCCCCCGCGGCGCGGCCCTCGGCGTGACTCAGCTCGTCCCGGAGGCCGACCGCCACTACTACCCGAAGAGCTACCTGCTCGGAAAGCTCGCGGTCAACATGGGAGGGCGCGCGGCGGAGATGGTCGTCTTCGGGGACACGTCTACGGGCGCCCAGAACGACCTGAAACAGTCGACCGAGCTCGCGGAGAAGATGGTCTGCCAGTGGGGGATGAGCGAACGCATCGGTCCCCTCACCTTCAGCCGAGGCGAGGAGCACGTCTTCCTGGGGAAGAGGCTCGCGCAGGAGAAGACCTACTCGGAGGAGATGGGCTGGATCATCGATCAGGAGATCGAGTCTATCGTCCGCGGTGCCGAGCGCCGGTCCCTCGAGCTCCTACAGGAGAACCGCACGGCGCTCGACCGTCTGGCGTCGGCTCTCCTCGATCGGGAAGAGCTGCTGGGCGCCGATCTGGACGCGATTCTCTGGCCCGAGGGGCGCGCCGCCTAATTCCAGGGCTTCAGCTCCTCGGGAAAGCAGGGGGCGTCGACCGGCTCCCGAACGTCCGGCTCCTCGTCCCGCGGGAGGGCGCTTCGGTCGAACTCCTCCCCGGAGGCGGCCGCGCACCTCACCTCCCCGTCCGACCAGCTGTCGAAGAGCTCGTTCCGGTCGGCAGGCTGCTGAAAAAGCAGCCTGCGTGCGCCCCAAGGATGGGGCGCCGAATCGCGGAGTTTGAAAAGCGTAGCGATTCGTGAGGGTTCGAAGGGGCCGCCCCCGAGAACCCGTAGCTGAAGAACCCACGGAGGGGGGTTTTCAGCACCCTGGTAGAAGAGCGGCCGGTCCATGCGGAGAACCGCCGCGGTCGCCAGCAGGAGGACGGCGGCCGAGAGGGTGCACCCTCTTCTCATGGTAGGCATAGCTAGCCTCGAATGGTCTTTCGACCCCCGCACCGGAGAGCCATCCCTCTTTGGCTAACCATCATGTCTCTCCGGTGCAAGGCCGGGACGAAGGATGACCGTGCCCTCGCCCCATCCCCCCTTCAGCACCCGTACGAGAAACCCTCCGGGGCGAGAGCTTAGACCGAGCCGTAGAGCCGCGGGCGAAGGTTGGCGAGCGGCTTCCGAGGGCCTGAAGAGGAAGCCCAGGCTTCCTCCCCGCTCGGCCGCGAGCTGCAGCCGGCGAAGGCTCCGCTCTACTCCGCTCTCCGGCCAGGCGAGGGCGGCCCCGCAAGCTCCGGACCCGAGCGTCTGCTCGAGGGCCCACTCGTCTTCTCGCGGAGCTTTCGTCTGCACCACGAGGAGCCGTGAAAGATCCACACCCGAAGCTCTCAAGGCGGGACCGAAGGGGAGATGGGGAGGGGAAATCCAGGCGAGCCACCTGCCCTCTCCGCTGAGCTTGGCCAAAGCGGGGATCAGTAGCTGGAGCTCACCGGCTCCTTCACCGGGAAAGAGAATCTCGATCAAGCCACCGAGCGGCCAGCCCCCGTGGGGGAGGAGGCTGTCCAGCCGGGGATACCCGGTGGAGAGGGTTTCGCGCGTTCTGCTCCCCCAGAAAGCGGGATGAGCGCGGAGGCTGGCGAGGGCTTGGCTCATGAGCGGGCGGACTCGATCGAGAATGGTTGACGATACTGTACCTATATACAGCTTATCCTCGGAAGAGGCAAACGTCCGGCGGTGCCTCGGCGTGAACTCACATGGTGGCCCTGCTCATTATTTTTTCCCGCTCACCGGAACGGCCGGAACCTGGCTTGCGCCTCCTCTGTGGCTCCCACCCACTTCCCCGTCGGGATCTCGGTTAGTACGTCGTGCTGGAAACGGACAAGACCGAGCCGGACGATCGTCTGTCCGAGCCGCTCCTTCTTTCCGTCCCCTCGCCCGGCGTCGGCGTACCACGCTTTGATCCGGCCGACGGCTCCCACCGCCTCTTCCTCCGTGAGGAAGGTGGCGATTCGGATGCCCACCTGTTTCTCCCGTCCCCACCGGCCTCCGACATAAAGGTCGACACCGGTCCGGGCAGTCCCCATCGCCTGCGCCGGGCACGCCTTCACGCAGTCGCCGCAAGTGACGCACCGCTGCGAAGCCACCATCGGAAGGCCCCCCTCCAACTCGACGGCCTCCAAGTGGCAGGCCTCCTTGCAGACACCGCACCCGACGCAGGCGACCGCGTGGAGGTGTGGTTTCGCAACTCCGACCAGACCGACGTCATTCGTCTGAGGTTTCGAGCACGAGGAAGGGCACCCTGCGATACCCACTTTGAACTTGTGGGGCAGGACCGTCGTGTCGTTGTAGGCCTGGTCCACCTTCCACGCCAGCGCGAAGGTATCAAGATTCCCGTGGGGGCAGACGGTGCCCTTGCAGGGAACCGTGGATCGCATCCGGGGACCGCAGCCGGCGAGAGGCACCCCAAAAGCCCCGAGCTCCTCCCGGAGCGCCGGAAATGACTCCGCCGGGACCCCCGGGATCTCTATCCCGAGTCGCGTCGTGAGGTACAGTTCGCCCCGGCCGAACTTCTTGGCGGTGGCGGCCAATTGCTCCAGCACTTCCGACGTGAGGACGCCGGAAGGGATCCGCAGTCGCGCCGAGTACAGCCCCGGCTCCCGCGTCTTAATCATGCCGGTGAGCTGAGCGTCCAGAACCTTGGGCGTGTAGAAGTCGCTCGGGGAAGCCGCCACGTTAATCTCCTTCTATCCTGACGGGCAGGAAGCCTTGAAGCCGCAGGGATGTTACTGCGCACTTCGCTGCGCGTTTCGATGAAACGGGGAAGAAACGGCCGGCCGGCAGCACTGTGATGGTCTCGATCGGATCTTACTTTCTGCACTCCCGACGGGCGGAGTAGCGGCCAGTCAGTGGGTGCCGGACGCCTCCTCGAACTCCTCTTCGCGAAAGACGGTGAGCGGGATGGCGTCGTCGAGGCTCCGGCCGGGTTCGTACTCGAGCATGCCCTGGACGCCGGCGGCGACGCTCCGGAAGAGCGTGGCGACCGGGAGCCCCATGGGGCACGCGGTGTCGCACAGGCCGCAGCCGACACAGGAGGTGCTCATGTGGTTGAGCCGCGTCAGGTGGAAGAGCACGGTTTCGGCCGGCATCTTCTGGGCGCCCTTG
>JACRCS010000143.1 GCA_016218905.1 Deltaproteobacteria bacterium | reverse complement strand
GGCGTCGAGCGGGAAGCCGAAGATCTCCCGGAAGGAGCTGTTGGCGTACTCGAGGGTCCCCCGCTGCTGGACGGCGATGCCGTCGAGGGAACCCTCCAGCACCGTCTCGTACTGCTCCTTGAGGACCTGCGGCGCCTCCGGACCCGCCCAGGAACGTGCCCAGAGCGAGACGATCCGGCGGGCGTCCTCCACCCACGCCCGGGCCGCTTCATCGAAGCTCCCCTTCTGTCGGCTCGCGAAGATCAGGAGCCCGCGCCGGCCGCAGAGCTCCAGAGGCGCGCCGAGCTCTTCTACCTTGCCCTCGCCCGCGTACAAGCCAAGGAGCGTCTTGTCCGCGTGGTCCTCAGAGGGGTGCGTCCGCACGACCGTGCAGCCGTGGATGAGCGCCCTCTCCAGAGGGTGTCCGCGGACCGAGAAGTCGAAGCCCTCGAGCTCCTCACTGGGATCTCGCGCCCAGGCGGCGGCGACGAAGAGGTGACGGGGCTTTCGGGCCGGAAAGGCGAGGGCCACTCGATAGAAGGGGAAGACGCCGTCGCACGCCCACGCCACGGCTTCGATGCCGGACCGAAGGTCGTCCGCACCGGCGAGCCGATCGCAGAGCTGCCGGAGGGCTGGCGGGAGGGTGGGCTGGCGCCCGAAGTCGGGGCGTTCCCGGGAGGACTCGGCGACCTCCGGCCACAGCTGAAATAGGGAAGGAGCGGGATCGATGGCATTGCCTCCGGGCCTCTCGGGCCCCAGCCGGTGGTCCAGGCAGCGGGGTCGGCCGCGCCCCGGTCCGTATCGGCGCCCCGCCCGGATTCTTGAGATCCGCCTTTGCCACCCGCGGGCCACTCTGTCATACTTTCCAGCCGCCATCCGGCGGGCCCCCCCGAACAGGAGCATCGATGATCCCCGTAGCCCAGGACGCCTGGTCCTATCTCTGGAAGATCGCCCTCCTCCTCGTGATCGCCGGGCTCTTCGGGTCGGCGACCCTCGTGTGGCTGCTCGTCCTGGCCGGCGCGTTCGTGCTCTTCTTCTTCCGCGACCCGGAGCGCGACGTTCCCTTCGACCGGACGTTGGCGATCTCCCCGGCGGACGGGAAGGTCCTCAGGATCAACGAGCTCGTCGAAGAGGAGTTCATCGGCGGGCCGGCAGTGAAGGTCTCGATCTTCCTCAGCATCTTCAACGTCCACGTGAACCGGAGCCCCATCACGGGGACCGTGCTCTTTCACAAGTATCGCGCGGGAAAGATGCTGCCCGCCTTCAAGAGCCACGCCTCCGAGGAGAACGAGCGCAATACCATCGGGATCGAGGGTCAGGGAGTCCGCGTCCTGGTCCACCAGATCACCGGCTTCATCGCCCGCAGGATCGTCTGCCGCGTCTCCCCGGGAGATCAGCTGATGCAGGGGCAGAGGTTCGGGCTCATCAAGTTCGGCTCCTGCACGGAGATCGTCCTGCCGGCGACCGCGCAGGTGCTCGTCCGCGAAGGGGACTTCGTGAAGGGCGGCGAGACGCCGATCGCGAGGATCTGAGGTTAAGGCTGAGGTTAAGGTTGAGCAGGAGTTCGGCTGAGCGGCGTCGGGCCTCCGCTCCTTCCTATCTCAACCTTAAGCTTAACCTCAACCTTCACTAACCCGCCCCCCGCAGCGGAAGCTCCACCAGGAAGCGGGTGCCTCGGCGCTCCTGCTCCCCCACCCGGATGCTTCCGCCGTGATCCTGCACGATGCTCTTCACGATCGCGAGCCCCAGCCCCGTGCCCCCTTTCTTCGTCGAGAAGTAGGGTTCGAAGAGCCGCTCCTTCACCTCCGCCGAGAGCCCCACGCCGTTGTCCGAGACGGTCAGGAGGAGCCTCTGTCCCGCGGGATCGTGCCGGGTGCAGATCTCCACGGCCCGGTCGCCGGAGCCTTCGACAGCCGCCACCGCGTTGTCCAGCAGATTGATCAGCGCCCGCTTCACCTGCTCGGCGTCCACGTCGAGGCGCGGCAGCGTGGCGTCGAGCTCGACCGAGAAGGCGATCTCCGGGTGTGCCGCCCGGAACAGACGGACGACCTCCTCCACGAGGCGGTTGAAGTCCTCAGGTGCGGGCCGCGCCTCGGGCATCTTCGCAAACCGGCTGAACTCGTTGACGAGGTGCTTGAGGCCTTCCACCTGGGCGATGATCGTCCGGGTAGCCTCGTCGAACACGCCGCCCTCCTCCGCCCCCTCCAGGAGCGCGGGATAGCGGCGCCGCAGGCGCTGAGCGGACAGCTGGATGGGCGTGAGCGGGTTCTTGATCTCGTGAGCGATCCGGCGGGCGACCTCCCTCCACGCCTGCGCGCGCTGCGCCTTCACGAGCTCGGTCAGGTCGTCGAAGACTGCTACGGTCCCGAGCCGCTCCCCGGCTTCGTCCCGGAGCCTCGTCAGGTGGATGAGCATAGTGCGGCGCATCCCCTTCAGGGTGAGGACCACCTCCTTCTGAATGGCATCCTGCCGGGAAGCGTTCAGCTCGTCCAGGAGCTCCCGGAGGAGCTGCTCGGCCTCCGGCTGGAGGATGTCCCGGTAGGACTTCCCGAAGGCGCTCGCGTCCAGCTCCAGCATCTCGGCCGCCGCGGCGTTCCAGGTCGTGATCCGCCCCTCCCGATCCGCCCCTACGACCCCGGCCGTCACCCGCCCGAGGACGATCTCCATGTAGCGGCGCCGGCGCTCGAGCTCCTCGTTCGCCGCCCGCAGCGTGTCCTGGGCCGTCTCGACCTGCGCCTTGCTGGTCCTCAGGTCGCGGGTCATCCGGTTGAAGGACTCCATCAGGGTCCCGACTTCGTCTCGCGAGGCGACCTCCAGCTGGAAATCGAGGTCGCCGCCCGCGACGCGCTGCGTGGCCTGGGCGAGTTCCTGGATCGGTCCCGTGATGCTGCGGGCGAGGTAGAAGCCGAACCACGTCGCCGCGAAGACGACGAGGAGCGCCACCATGAGCAGGGGCAGGATGTAGCTGATCTTGATGGGGGCCCGGAGGAGCTGGAGCTGCCGGTACTCCTCGAACCCGGCGGCGATCTCCTGGAGGCGCTCGAGCGCCTGGCCGGGCGTGTTCCCCTCGACGAGCACGGCGCCCGCCACCCGGCCGTCGGCGTCCCGGATCGGCGCCGCCCCGCGCATG
>JACRCS010000142.1 GCA_016218905.1 Deltaproteobacteria bacterium | reverse complement strand
GCGAGGCGAACATCACCGACCCGGCCCACCTGAGCCTCGCGTTCGCCGGGAAGACCGGCACCCACGTCGTCCCGTAAGCGCGGCCGATTCGCAGGGACGTGGGCGGCCTTCGCGGCGGGCCTTAGACTGACATCCCGCCGACGCGAGGTGAAACATGGCGACTCTTCAGGTCAACGGTCGGGACGTCACCCCCACGAAAGACACGAAGCTCCTGGAGCTCCTCCGCGAAGAGCTGAACATCACCTCGGTCAAGAACGGCTGCTCGGAAGGGGTCTGCGGTTCCTGCATGGTTCTCGTCGACGGGAAGGCCCAGCGCTCGTGCCTCCTCGACACCGCCAAGCTCGACGGGAAGAAGGTCGTCACGGTCGAGGGGCTCTCGCCTCGCGAAAAGGACGTGTACGCCTTCGCCTTCGCGAACGCCGGCGCCGTCCAGTGCGGCTTCTGCATGCCCGGGATGGTCCTGAGCGCCAAGGGGCTCATCGACGCGAACCCGGACCCGAAGCCGGACGAAATCACGAGAGGTCTCGCCCCAAACCTCTGCCGTTGCACCGGCTACGTGAAGATCGAGAAGGCGGTCCTCGACTCGGCCCGGCTCTTCAAGGAAGACGCCACCGTTCCGGACGGCCACGCCGCACACCTCGGCGTCGGCTCGAAGATCGAGCGTTCCGACGCGCGGGGCAAGGTGCTCGGCACCGGCGTCTACGTCGACGATATGAAGGTTCCAGGGATGCTCCACGGGGCGGTCCTGCGTCCCCCGAAGGCCCGGATCCTCATCAAGGGGATCGACACGACGGCGGCGCTCGCGATGCCGGGCGTCCGGGGTGTCCTGACGGCCGCCGACGTGCCGGGCGACCGCTTCCAGGGGCACATCATCAAGGACTGGCCCGCCATGATCGCCGTCGGCGAGGAGACCCGCTACGTCGGCGACGCGATCGCCCTCGTCGCCGCCGAGACACGCGCGCAGGCCAAGGCCGCGGTCGCGAGGATCGAGCTCGACTACGACGTCCTCCCCCCGCTCGTCGACCCGCGCCGCGCCCTCGACGAGGACGCGCCGAAGCTCCACCCCAAGGGGAACCTCCTCGCGAAAACCCTGCTGAAGAGAGGCGACCCGGACAAGGCGATCGCCGCGGCGGCGCACGTCGTGAGGAAGAAGTTCCGGACTCCCGAAACCGAGCACGCCTTCATGGAACCGGAGAGCGCGCTGGCGATCCCGGAGGCCGACGACACCCTGACGGTCTACACCGGCACCCAGAGCATCTACGACGACTACCACGGCATCGTCGGCGTCCTCGGCATCCCGAAGGACAAGGTGAAGGTCATCAGCGCCTACGTCGGCGGCGGGTTCGGCGGCAAGGAAGACCTCATCGTCCAGCATCACGCCGCGCTCCTGGCATGGAACATCAAGGCCCCGGTGAAGCTGACGCTGGACCGGCAGGAGTCGATCCGCGTCCATCCCAAGCGTCACGCTTTCGAGATGGACTACGTCGTCGCCGCCGACGCCACCGGGCGCATCACCGCGGTCAAGGCCGATCTCCTCGAGGACACCGGCGCCTACGCCTCCCTCGGCGGACCCGTTCTCCAGCGCGCCTGCACCCACGCCGCGGGGCCGTACAGGATCGGGAACGTCGAGATCGCGGGGACGGGCGTCTACACGAACAACCCTCCCGGTGGCGCCTTTCGCGGTTTCGGCGTGACGCAATCGTGCTTCGCCATGGAGTCGTGCCTCAACCTCATCGCGAAGGAGGTGGGGCTGACTCCCTGGGAGATCCGGTGGCGGAACGCCGTCGGTCCCGGCGACGTCCTCCCCAACGGCCAGATCTGCGACGAGGGAACGGGCCTCAAGGAGACCCTCCTCGCGGTGAAGGAGCTCTGCGAGGCGCGCCCCGACGCGGGGATCGCCTGCGCCATGAAGAACGCCGGCATCGGCGTCGGGCTCCCGGACGTGGGGCGCGTGCGGCTCAAGGTGGAGGGGGGCAAGGCCGTCGTCTACACGAGCGCTGCCTGCATGGGGCAGGGCCTCGCGTCCGTCCTGCTGCAGTTCGTCGCCGAAGCCTCCGGCCTCTCCTGGGATCAGATCGGCGTGGCGACGCCCGACACGTCCAACTCTCCCAACAGCGGGACGACGACCGCCTCCCGCCAGACCCTCTTCACCGGCGAAGCGGCACGGCTGGCCGGCGTCGATCTGAAGAAGGACCTGGAGACAGCCACTTTGGAAGAGCTCGAGGGGAAGGAGTACTACCGCGAGTTCTCAGGAGTGACCGACCCCTTCGCCAGCGACAAGGAACACCCGGTGAGTCACGTGGCCTACTCGTACGCCACGCAGGTCGTTCTCCTCGACAAGGACGGGATGCTGGAGAAGGTCGTCGCGGCGCACGACGTCGGCAAGGCGATCAACCCGGTCCAGGTGGAGTCTCAGATCGAGGGGGGCGTCGTGATGGGGCTCGGCTTCGCCCTCACGGAAGACTTCCCGCTGAAGGACGGCGAGCCCCAGGTCGAGTACGGCACGCTGGGCCTCATGAAGGGAACGAAGGTCCCCCCCATCGAGACCGTCATCATCGAGAAGAACCCCGACGAGAAGGCGTACGGCGCCAAGGGCCTCGGCGAGATCACGACGATCCCGACGGCGCCCGCCGTGGCCGGCGCCTACTTCAATCGCGACGGCGAGTTCCGGACCGATCTGCCGCTCATGGGGACGCCCTACAGCCGGAAGAGGAAAGCATGAGCCTCGGGATTCTGCAGACGATCGCCTCCGGGCGACCCGACCTGGCGCTCTGCACGGTCATCCAGGTCAAGGGCTCCGCCCCACGCCACGTCGGATCGAGGATGCTCGCCGGGCGGGACGGCCTCATCGCGGGCTCGGTGGGCGGCGGACGCGGCGAGGCGACGGCGCTTGCCGCGTGCGTGGAGGCTCTCGATACGCGGCATTCGGCCGTACTCCAGATCGAGATGCAGGGAATGGAAGCCGAAGGGCCGGACATGGTCTGCGGCGGTTTCAGCCGCATCCTCGTCGAGCCGCTCTCCTCTCCGGCGCCGTACCGGGCCGCGCTCGACCTCGTCGCGAGGGGTGAGAGAGCCCTCCTCGTGAAACGCCTGGAGACGGGTGAGACCGCCGTTCTGGGCGGGAGCGGGCAGCGGGTCCTCGGAGAGCTCGCGGGTCTGGATCACGCGAGGGCGCTCCGGTCTCTCGATTCCGGTCACGCGGAGCTGGTCGAGGATGCGGGCCTCTTCCTCGATCCGGTCCTGCCGCGCGAGAAGCTCCTGATCCTCGGCGGAGGCCACGTGGGCCGGGCCATCGCGGCGATCACGCCGGGCCTCGGATTCACGGTGACGGTCGGGGACGAGCGGCCCGAGTTCCTCGAGCCCGACCGGTTTCCCGCGGGCGTCGAGACCCGTCTCGGCTCCTTCACCCAGATCGTGGCGTCCTACCCGTTCGACCTCTCGACGTACGTCGTCATCGTCACGCGCGGCCACCTCTGCGACCTGGAATGCGTGAGAGCCGTCCTCGGAATGCCCTATCGGTACGCCGGGTTCATGGGAAGCCGCAGGAAATCGCGGCTCGTCCTGGAACAGGTCCTCGCGGACGGATTCGACCGCGAAAAGGTCGACGCCCTCTACGCTCCCATCGGCCAGGAGATCGGCGCCGAAACCCCCGAGGAGCTGGCGGTGTCCGTCGCCGGCGAGCTCATCGCGGTGCGCCATGGAGCGGCGTGCCTCGCCGCATGGAACGAGGTCCGGAGGTCGAGGCGCAGAGGCCCGTGAAACTGGCCGACGCCCTCCTGCCCCTGCTCCCGTCCGGATCGGGGGTGATCGCGTTCGTCGGAGCCGGAGGGAAGACGACGGCCATGCTCCGGCTCGCCCGCGACCTCGACGAGCGGGGGCTCTCGGTCCTCGTCACGACGACGACGCATCTCTCCGATCCGCGCCGGGAGGTCCGGGGCCCCGCGGGCCGACTCGTCTTTCAGCCGGCGATGGAGTTTCCGAACGCGGGCGGCGCCGGAACCACGCGTGTCGAGACCGCTCCCGGAATCACGATGCTCGTTTCGCGCGAGGCGGACGACCCGGGCAAGGTGAAGGGAATCCACCCGTCCTGGATTCCGGCCCTGAGGTCTTCGTGGGACTTCGTCCTCGTTGAGGCCGACGGGTCGAGACGGCTTCCGCTGAAGGCCCCGGGCACTGGCGAGCCTGTTCTCCCGCCGGGCACGGACCTGGTCGTCGGCGTCCTGGGCCTCGACGGCCTGGGCCGTCCGATGGACTCCCTTACGGTCCACCGGCCCGAGTGCTTCGCCCGGGTGACGGGCTGTGAGCCTGGATCTCCCGTCGCGTGGGAGCACATCGAGGCCCTCGTGCGACATCCGGAAGGCCTCTTCAAGGGGGCTCCGCCCGCCCGCGTCCTCCTCCTCAACAAGGTCGACGCGGCGTCGTTCCTCCCGTCGCGCGAGCAGCTCGCGGGGCTCGAGGTGGAGCAGGTCCTCCTCTGCCGCCTCGAAGGCGAGCCCCATGTCACGGTCTTCCGGAAGGAGGTCGAGACGCCGTGCCGCTGATCCGCGACCGGCTCGTCGTGGTGAGGGGCGCCGGCGACCTTGCGACGGGGTGCATCGTCCGCCTC
>JACRCS010000141.1 GCA_016218905.1 Deltaproteobacteria bacterium | reverse complement strand
TGATCGCTCACGCCCCTCCGTGGCCTCCACGATCCGACCCCATCCTGGGGCTCTGATCGCTCACGCCCCTCCGTGGCCTCCACGATCCGACCCCATCCTGGGGCTCGACTCCCTTCGGGCCCTTTGACACTCCCCCGGGGCGGCCACTAGACTCCTGCCCATGCGCAAGAACCCATCCAGCACGAACTCGTCGGCGCCCCCGCGCCGCGAGCGAGTGGTGCTGATCGCCCGGACCGAGTTCCCCCTCCTGCTTTTCGAACCGCACGCCGCCGAGGAGGTGCGGCTCCTCGTCACCGATGATCGGGCGCTGGCTCGCCGGGCGCGCGACCAGGGGTTCCGCACCGCCACCGGCGACCTCGGGAACCCCGCGCTCTATCGCCGGATCGGAGCCTCGCCCCACGATCGCTTCGTCGTCCAGCTCGAGGCCGCAGTCCTGAACCGGTGTCTCTCCGCGCTCCTCGAGGCGGACCGGGCGGCGGCGGTCACCGTCCTCTCGGAGCCCGAGCCGGCCCAGGCCGCCCGTTGGCGCGAGGAGGTCGTCTTCTTGCCGGTGGAGCGCCTCGGGTCCGTCTGCCTGCGGGCGGAGCTGGAGCGGGCCGCCGCCCGCGCCGGCCTCGCAAAGATCCGGCAGCTCTTCCGGGGCGCGGAGCGCGTGCTCCTGCTCGTCCAGGACGACCCTGACCCTGACGGCCTCGCCTCCGCGCTGGCGCTCCGCACGCTCCTCGGGCGAAACCGCCAGACCGCGGTCATCGGTTCCTTCGGCCCGGTCACCCGGCCCGAGAACCTGGCCATGATCGAGGCGCTCGACCTCCCGGTCCAGCTCCTCGAGCCCGAAACCCTGGCCGGCTTCGACCGCGTGGCGCTCTTGGACGTACAGCCCTTCCACTCGCCCAACATCCCGACCGAAGTGGACCTCGTCATCGACCATCATCCCCGAAGGACGAACTACTCGGCCCAGATCCAGGACGTGCGCCCGCGCTACGGGGCCACCTCGACGATCATGACCGAGTATCTGCTGGCCTCGGAGCTCGGGATCTCCCAGCGGCTCGCGACCGCGCTCCTCTACGGGATCAAGACCGACACCCAGCTCCTGGGGCGGGATACGACGCCCATGGACGTGGCGGCGTTCTCGGCCCTCTACCCCCTGGCCAACCAAGGCCTGCTCCGGCGGATCGACCGGCCTCAGCTCCCGCGGCGGGACCTGGACGCCCTGAGCCGGGCCTTCCGCCACGCGCACTTCGAAGGAGACGTCCTCTTCACGCACCTGGGGCCGCTCTCGAGGGAAGACGTGATCCCGCACATCGCCGACTTCTGCATGGAGGTGGAGGGAGTGGGGTGGGCGGTCGTCTCCGGGCTCTTCGACCGCCGCCTGGTCCTTTCGGTGCGGGCCTTCGGAGGGGGGAAGAACGCGGGCGAGGTCGTGCGGGCGGCCTTCGAAGGCTACGGGAGTGCGGGAGGCCATCGCGCTTCGGCCAAGGCCGTCATGCCCCTGGAGAACCTCCCGGCCGAGGCGTCCGAGCCCGAAAAGTGGGTCCGAAGCCGGTTCCTCGGAACCCTCGCCGAGACCGCACAATCCCCGCCTGCGACCAACCCCGAGCCCGCCTCCTGACCAAAAGGGACGGCGTTCACCCCCTACCCCAGGCTTCCGGCAGTTCCTTGAGCTGAGAGCGCACTTGACAGGCCCGATTGCCCATACGTATAAAGAACTAACCTTTTATCTTTCCTGCCGCTGCGGCGAGGAGGGCGGGCCTTGGGTGCGCAGAACGTCGTGCAGAAGATCCTGGCGCTGGCCGCGGGGAAGGAAGAGGCGTCGACGGGCGAGTACCTGATCATCCGGTCGCGACGTCCGGTCACCCTCGGGGGGGACTGGATGGGACGCGGGCCCGACCAGATGATGGAGACGGGCGCCAGGAAGGTGTTCGACCCGCGCCTCGTCCGGATCGTCGTGGGACACTGCGGCGCCGGAGGGCCGAGCACCATCGGCGAGAGCCGCCGCAAGTTCCGTCGCTGGGCCGAGGCGGTGGGTGTCCCTCGGGAGAACATCCTGGACCTGGGAGAGCAAGGGGTGGAGCACGTCGTGGCTGGGGAACGGTGCTGGCCCCTTCCGGGCGAGGCGTACCTCTCGGTCGCCGACGGGCACACCAGCACGCTGGGCGCCCTCGGGGGCTTCACGGTCACCCTCTCCTACGAGTCCGGTGCCTACCTGGTCAAAGGGTTCACCTGGGTTCAAGTCCCCGAGGTGGCCCGCATCACCCTTTCCGGCGTCGCGCCGGAGGGAGTCTTCGCCCGGGACGTCTACGAGTACGTCCTCGGGCAGGTGGGTCCCACGGGCACGCCGGGTCAGGTGATCCTCTGGGACGGCGACTACGTCCGAGGCCTGAGTCAGGACAGCCGGTTCACGCTCTGCTCGAATGCGCTCTTCTCTTCGGCCTGGACCGCCGTCATCGAACCCGACCAGACCACGATCGATTACGTCCGCTCGCGCACCTCGGAGCCCTTCACCCCGCTTCGGGGCGACCCGGACGCCGAGTACGCGCAGCACCGCGTCTTCGACGTCTGCGGACTCGCCCCTCAGGTCGTGCCGCCGCCGGAGCGACACCTCGTCGACCCCGTCTCCCAGCACGAAGGGACGAAGATCACCCGGGGTCACATCGGAGGGTGCACCAACGGCAGGATCGAGGACATGCGGATCGCGGCTCGAATCCTCAAGGGCCGGCGCGTCCATCCGGACGTGATCCTCAACATCACTCCGGCCACGGTGGCCGTGTACCGGCAGTGCCTGGCGGAGGGGATCCTCGAGACCTTCATCGATGCCGGGGTCTTCGTTCCGGCTCCCTCCTGCGGCCAGTGCTCCGGCGGGGCGAACACGCCGCTTGGGAGCGACGACGTCTGCGTCTCGTCCGGCACGTGCAACTACCCTGGGCGGATGGGGAGCTACACGTCCCAGATCTACCTGGCCTCTCCCGCGACGATCGCCGCGTCTTCGGTGGCGGGCACCATCACGGACCCCCGGAACTTCCTCTAGATACGAGGCAACGAGGAACGGAGATGAACGGGAAGCTGAAAGGTCGAGCCTGGATCTTTGACGGTGTCTACGACGTGGATTGGGAGATCTGCCCGGTCGAGCACATGCGCGCCTTCCACGAGAAGTCGGCCGCGACGTACGAGGAGAGGCTCCGGGAGCTCGGGACCCACTGCATGACGAAAGTCGCCCCGGACTTCCCGTCGAAGGTGAGGCCTGGCGACTTCATCGTGGCGGGGGAGGGCTTCGGGTACGGCCACGATCACGATCACGCCTGCATGTCGCTGAGGGGAGCAGGGATCGGCGCGGTGATCGGTCAGGCCACGAACGTCAACTTCCAGCGCAATTCCATCCATCACGGGCTGCCGGTGGTGACCGTGAAAGGCATCCTGGGAGCCGTCCGAGAGGGTGACGAGCTGGAGCTCGACCTGGCTGCGGGCGTGCTGCGCAACCTCACCTCCGGTTCCATCCACGCCTTCGAACCGTACCCGCCCTTCCTCCTGAGCATCATCGAGGCGGGCGGGCTCTACCAGGAGCTGTCAGCGCAGGTCACCGGGGGACTTTACGAGTGACGGTCGAACCCTCCGGTCGAAACGGGGCCCCCTCGTTTCGGACGGAGGAGCTCGGGACGGCGCGTCCGCGGCCGGGGTGCTTCTTCGGAGGGAAGGAAGGGACGATGCGCGAGAAGATGTCCACCGTCTTGAGAAGGCGCCTCCAGACCGAGAAGGCGCTCTGGAACCCGCTCTGCTACGACGCGATCTCGGCGCGCGTCTTCGAGCACGCCGGAGCGGACGTGCTCGCCGTCTCAGGTTATGGGATCTCGCTAAGCCTATTGGGCATGCCCGACATGGGGTTCATCTCCCTCCCGGAGCTCGTGCTCGTCGTTCGGTCGGTGGCCAACTCCGTCTCGGTGCCGCTCATCGCCGACGCCGACACCGGCTTCGGCAACGCGTTGAACGTCTTGCGCACGACGCGCGAGCTGATCCAGGCGGGCGCTGCCGCCATGCTCATCGAGGACCAGCTCGCGCCGAAGCGCTGCGGCCACGTGGCCGGCAAAGAGGTCATCCCCCTTCCGGAGGCCGTCGGGAAGTACCGAGCCGCGGCCAGCGTGCGGGACGAGCTGGACCCCGACTTCGTCCTCGTGGGCCGCACGGACGCCCGCGGAGCGGTGGGCGGAGGGCTTTCCGAGGCGATCCGGCGCGCGAACGCCTACCTGGAGGCCGGGGTGGACGTCGCCTTCGTAGAAGGGCTGACGACCGAAGAGGAGCTGACGAAAGTGGTCCGTGAGGTGAAGGGTCCCGTCCTCTATAACATGGTCGGGATCTCTCCGGTCATCCCGTTTCCGAGACTGAAGGAGATCGGCGTCTCCATCGTCGGCCTCGGCATCGCGCCCTGGATCGCCGCCCGCGCCCTCTGGGATTACGCCCACGACGTGGCGGAACGAGGAGTGGACGCGCAGCTCGACTTCCAGAGGAAGCTCCAGGGGCACGCGCTCCAGGAGTTTCATGAGTTCGCCGGGTTCCCGAAGATGAGGAAGCTCGAGGAGAAGTACCTCCCGAGCGGGGAAGTATTGCGCAAGTACTCGGATTCGTTGGGCTTTAGGCCCTAGAGGAGAGTTTCCGGAATGGAACTGGAGTGCCCACAGCTTACAAGAACGAGGGTGTCGGACCAACTGCGGGATGTGCTGAAGCAGGCCCTCCTCGACGGCCGCCTCAAGCCCGGCGACAAGCTGCCCTCAGAGGAGGAGCTTGCGGCCAAGTCGAAGGTGAGCAAGGTGACCGTCCGCGAAGCCCTACGGGCCATGGAAGCGGAGGGCCTCGTCGAGCGGCGGCGCGGCGTTTCGGGCGGGACCTTCATGCTGCAACTGAGCCCCGACAAACTCGGCGAGCTCGTGACGAGCTGCTACCGGCTCGGCAGCGTCACGCCGGAGGAGATGGTCGAGTTCCGGAAGATCCTGGAGCCGGGCTTCGCCGCCCTCGCGGCCGAGCGGCGCACCGAGGAGGACCTGGAGCGGATGAGGCTCCACATCGCGGAGCTCGAGGAGAGCATGAGCCGGGGCGAGTACGCCCGGGACAAGATCCTGGGGCTGCACCGCCTGATTGCCCGGGCGTGCCACAATCAGCTCATCGAGGGGATCGCCGAAGGGCTCTTTCAGGTGTTCGAAGCCTTGATTTCCCAGGTCCAGATCACCCCCGAGGACAATCTCGATCACCTGCAGTGGGACAAGAAGTTCTACGAGTGCATCCGCGACGGCGCCGCGGACGCAGCGCGCGACCTGATGAACGTCCACTTCGCCAAGCTGTCGGACATCGTGCGCCGAAACCGGGGCGAGAAGATGGGCCCTTGACGGACATTGGCCGAAGAGGACGCGCGGGTGAGCGGCGTCACGCGAGGAACGGCCCAGAACCTTCCGTATGCCGCCGCAACCGACAGCCGGGGCGACGGGCGACGTAGCCGACAGGAGGATTGCATGTGGGCGCAGGTAGTTCTTACCCCGGCCGAATCGAAGGCACTGATCGCCAAAGCCGTGGCCCGGATGGACGTGGTCCGGCAGGCGCTGGACGAAGGCACCCTCGTCATCCACCCGAGCAGCTCCACCTTCTTCCTCGTTAAGGAGATCACGGGAAAGGAACCGGACACCGAGCACTGGGTACTGGGCGCGGTCCTGGCGCAGGGACTCTGCCGCGCAGCGGGCCGGGAGGGGAAGCACTACCGCATCGGAGCCCACCTCGACCAGATAGAGAAGATGAAGGACCTGATGGCGGCGTTCCCCTTCAAATGGGTCATCGAAGGGGGTGAGTTCACGTCGGGCGTCCCCCTCGGAGAAATCTTGGACGGCCTCGGGCCCAACGACGTCTATGTGAAGGGCTGCAACGCCCTGGACACCAAGGGAAGGGCGGGCGTGCTCTTCGGACACGCCGGGGGAGGGACGATCGGGTACGTCCAGGCGGCGCAGCGGAAGAAGGGCTTCGCCATGGTGCTTCCGGTGGGTTTGGAGAAGCTCATCCCTGTCAGCATCCCCCAAGCTGCCAAGGCAGCACGCAGGACCGCTTTCGAGTACGGCATGGGGATGCCCTGCGGCCTCATCCCCGTCAAGGGGACGATCGTCACGGAGCTCACGGCCATCCGGATGCTGAGCGGCGCGAGAGCGGTTCCGAACGCCTCGGGGGGCCTCGGCGGCGCCGAGGGCGGGCTCGTCTTGGCGATCGAGGGGGAGAGGGAACAGGTGACCAAGGCTGTGGAGTACGTCGAGCAGTCGAAGGGCGCGAAGCTGCCCCGCGCACACGCCGTCGACTGCGAGCACTGCACGGTCCCCGACTGCCGTTTTCCCGTGGGGCAGAAACATTGGGCGAGCCAGTAGCGTCACCTGCCGGAGGTTGACCCATGGCGTATTCGGATGCATGGCTGAAGAAGCTCGCCGGTTGGGGTGCCTCCGCCAGCGCGCTCTTCATGAGCCTGGTCGCCCTCCTGGTCGCCGGAAACGTCGTCTGCCGCGCCTTCCACATCGCGCTGCCGGGTACCTTCGACCTCGTCGAGACCCTCATCATCGTCGCCGTCGCCTTTGCGCTGGTCTACGGCCAATCCGAGGACCGACACCTGCGCGCAGAGATCGCGATCGAGCGCATGACCGGGAGGCTCCGGTCCGGCGTCGAGAGCTTCCTCGCCCTGCTCAGCGTCTTCTACTGGGCCGTTCTCCTCGTTTCGGGGGCGGTGTTGATGAAGGAGAAGTGGCAGGGCGATGAGGCGACCGACATCCTCCGCGTCCCGGTCGTTCCCTTCCGGGCGGTCTGGGTCTTCGCCCTCGCCCTCATGGTCGTCCTCCTCATCCACAGGCTCGTCGGCCATCTGCAGGCCCTGAAGAGAGGCCCGGAGGAAGAATGAGCCCGGTCCTGATCGGCATCCTCGGCTTCGTCGTCCTCTTCGCGCTCCTGACGCTCGGAATGCCCATCGGCTTCGGCATGGGGGTCGTGGGATTCCTGGGCATGTGTGCCCTCTTCCCGCTCTCGGCAGCCTTCATCAAAATGGCGACCGTGCCCTTTGACATCCTCTCGAACTACTCCCTGGCCGTCCTCCCGATGTTCCTGCTGATGGCAAACATCATCCTGGTTTCGGGCTTCGGGTCGGACCTCTTCCGCGTCGCGGCCAAGTGGCTCGGTCACTACCGGGGCGGCCTCGCCATGGCGACGATCATCGCTGCAGCCGGGTTCGCGGCCTGTACCGGCTCGGCCATCGCGACCTCGGCGACCATGACGCTCGTCGCCCTGCCCGAGATGAGAGGCCGCGGGTACGAGGCACGGTTCTCGACGGGCGCCGTCTGCGCCGGAGGCACGATCGGCGGGCTGCTGCCCCCGAGCGCCGTCTTCATCATGTACGGAATCCTCACGGAGAACTCCATCGGCACCTTGTTCGTGGCCGCCCTCGTTCCGGCGCTCCTCACGACCCTCTCGTACCTGGCGACGATCTACCTGCAGTGCCTCCGAAACCCGGAACTCGGCCCCCCTCTCGAGAAGGCGCCGTTCGTCGAACGGCTGGCCTCGCTGAAGGATTGCTGGGAGATCCTCCTCTTGGCGCTCCTGGTCTTCGGAGGCATGGTGCTGGGATGGTTCTCGGCGACCGAGGCCGGGGCCGTGGGAGCCGTGGGGGCCGTCGCCCTCTCCCTGGCGCGCTCCAGGTTGAGCCCCTCCAAGCTGGCCGAGGCCTTCCGGAACACGGTCCGGACCACCGGGCTCATCTACGGCATTCTCATCGGCGCCTTTCTCTTCAACTACTTCTGCGCCAAGTCGACTATCCCCCAGGCGGTGGGCGACTGGGCGGGGGGGCTGGCGGTACCGCCCTGGGTCATCCTCTGCGTGATCACCGTGATCTACCTCGTCATGGGCGCGCTCATGGACGAGCCCTCGATCCAGGTACTGACCATCCCGATCTTCTACCCCCTCGTTGTCAACGTGCTCGGGTACGACCCCGTGTGGTTCGGGGTGATTCAGGCGCGCCTGCTCGAAATCGGTCTTATCGCCCCTCCGGTCGGCATGGTGTGCTTCGTCGTCGCCGGCATCGACAAGTCCCTGTCGCTTCCGGGCGTCTACAAGGGCGTGATGCCGTTCATCTACATGGAGCTCGTGACGATGCCGCTGTTCCTGTTCTTTCCGCAGCTGGCCCTCTGGCTACCCGGCGTGATGACGAGAATGTGAAGGCACGACAGCCTGCACCCAAAGAGAGGAGCGTCGACAATGAAGATGAGGCCGCGGTACTTCATTCCGTTCCTGACCGCCTTCGGGGTTCTCTGTCTCTGCACCACCGTGCGGGCAGCGCCCGCGCAGGTCATCGAGCTGACGTTCGCCTCGCCGGTGGGGCCGGACCACACCTTCAGCGTGGTGGACAAGAGGTGGTTCGAGAAGATCGAGAAAGAGACGAACGGCCGCGTGAAGATCAAGCCCTTCTGGGGAGGGACGCTCGTCGGCAGCAGGGACGCCGTAGACGAAATCGCCAAAGGCGTCGCCGACATCGGGTTCATCTCCCCGGGCTACGCCAAGAGCGGCTACTTCTTCACGAAGTCCAGCTTTCTCTTCTTCTACGGAGCGAATCAGGAGGTGGGGCGGCGGGTCTTCAAGGAGATGCTCGCGAAGTTCCCGGAGATCGAGGCCGAGTACAAGGGGCTGAAGGTGCTCGCCTGGAGCTCCGGCGTGGACTACGACCTCATCTCCCGCAAGCCGGTTCGCAAGCTCGCGGACATGAAGGGCATGAGGGTGAAGACGATCGCCGAGCTGACGGCGGTGCTCGCGACCCTCGGCGTGGAGGGCATGTCCATGCCAACGCCCGAGGTGTACATGAACCTGCAGAAGTCCGTGGTCGATGCGACCCTGACCCCCTTCGAGGCCTTCAAGAGCTTGCGTCTGGCGGAGGTTGCCAAATATGGCGTTGAGTTGGGTATCTACCGGCCCCACGCGGGCGGAAGAGTGATGAATCTGACGACCTGGAACAAGTTGCCGAAGGACATCCAGAAGGTGTTCGAGAACAATATCGAGTGGTTCGGATCCGAGATCGACGCGCAGTTCGTGGGCGCGAACCAACAAGGCATCGAGGTGGGCAGACGACAGGGCGTTGAGTTTTCGAAGATGCCGAAGGAGGAGATGGAGAAGTTCTACGTGCCGATGAGGGAACTTGCAGTGAAGGAGGCGAAAGAGCTCGACCAACGGGGGTTGCCGGGCACGAAGATGTTGCAGGAAGCCCAGTCGCTTATCCAGAAATACAAGTAGGGACTCCAGTCAGGGGAATCGACACAGGCCAAACAGGCGCGAGGTGGCAGGGGAGAGAGTGGACTTGGGGTGCGCCGTCGCCCTCCCGGTCGACTTGACCTCGGGAGCCTGGCAGGGGTTGGCGAAACGGCTGGGTTGTCCCGGCTTGCGGCTTCCCGAAAGGCAAACGGAGAGCTCCTCAACTCTACGAGTCCAGCTCGAGCCGGTGGTGTATCCCTGCTCCGTCAGGAAACGCTGCCGGTTGAGCGCGAAGTCCTCCTCGCACGTGTGGCGGGAGACGAGGGTGTAGAAGTGGGCGGTGCGGCCGTCGGCCATAGGCCGCCGGATCCCACCAAGCCGCTGCGCCTCCTCCTGTCGGGAGCCGAACGTGCCCGAGACCTGGATGAGGAGGTCGGCGTCGGGCAGGTCCAGGGCGAAATTGCCGACGCGGCTGAGGACGAGGAGCCTCACCTCCCCGCGCCTGAACGCGTCGAAGAGACGCCGGCGCTCGGGCTCGGCCGTCTTGCCGGTCACGAGCGGCGCGCCGAGCGCTTCGGCGAGGCCCTCTGCGCGCGGTGCTGGCGGCCGGCGTCTCGCGCGAGCAGATCGAGGACGCGCTCGCCGTCGCCTTTGTCTTCAACACGGTCGATCGACTGTCCCGTACCTTCGGCTGGGTCGTGTCCGGGCAGAGGGCCTACGAGGCCGGCGCCAAGTTCCTGCTCAGGCGCGGCTACGGCTGAGGGGCCTCGTGGTTTCCATCAAAAACCGGCTCAGACGGAGCAGCTTCGACCCGAAACGGATGGGTCGTCAATCGACCGGGCGCGCGGGATCGACGTACCCGGCTCGGCGCTCTTCTTCCGCCGTCAGATCGACCAGGCGTCCGTCGCGAAGGACCCACACAGGCGTGTGCGTGCGACGCCCCAGCTCGCGAGCGCTCTCGAAGGCGCGTCGGAGTGCGGCCTCGGCGCCTTCCAGATCCGCGTCATCTGGGAGATGTTCGGGTTCAGCCATGGTGCGCGCTCTCCTCGAGAAGCCTCGGCTTCTCGCCTGAGTTGTCGTACAGCCGCCACGAGTCGACGATCGGCCGATAGATCGCGTCGAAATTGCGTCTTCCGGCGACGAACCGTCGCCGGATCACCGCCTCCGGGACCCCATGGCCACCTTGGGCGACGCGTGCGGCCACTCTCGCGATGGCCATCTCAACGCTCGGGAGCTGGAGGAAGATCAGCTTGACCCCTGTAGCCTCCCTCGCGCCACTCCGCAATCATCCGCGCGTACGTCAACCCGGCGAGCGTCGTCTCGAAGGCGAAGCTCTCGTTGCGGCGGACGTGACTCGCGATCTCTTCCAACATAAGCCGGCCCGCCCGCAACGCAGCCGCGTCAGGATCGAAGGGCGATAGCCCGGCGGCGATGAGGTCTGCGTTGACAAAGACGGGGCAGCCCGCCTCTTTGGGCAGGAATTCGCGGGCGAAGGTCGTCTTCCCGGCGCCGTTCGGGCCCGCGATGATGACGATCTTCCTCTTCGCCGTCATCGAATGTCCTCCGCCAGCGAGTAGCGAGTCCCCCTCCACTCCAGGGCGACGTGGATGCTCCCGATGCTGTGCAGGGATTCCGACATAGGGCTGCTCTCGGAGGAGGTTGGACGTCCGCTTCTTCCTACTTCATACCCAGCCCGAAGATCAAGCGGGTACGCTCGGAAGCGGCGGCACGGGAGGCGGAGCGCGGAAAGCAAAAGGGCCGCCCGGATGAACGGGAGGCCCCTTCGTCTATCTGGCTCCGGCGGTAGGACTCGAACCTACAACCCTGCGGTTAACAGCCGCATGCTCTGCCATTCGCCACAAGCGCTAACCCCCCGACGCGCTCTTTCTTCTCATTCCGTCATGTTGGACCCGCAACCGCGGTACACCAGCCCTCAGATTTTGGCTTATTTCCGCTGTATTCACCCCGTTCGCTCGCCTTCGTGGGCAGGGGAGCCTTGCCTTCCGTATCCGAACGGATACAATGAGTTCATGTTCGCGTTCTTCCGAACCGACGAATTCGACGCTTGGCTCTCCGGCCTCAGGGACGCGAGAGGCCGAGCTCGGATCGTGCACCGAATCGTCTCGGCCCAGCACGGGAACTTCGGCGACTGCGAACTCGTCGGCGAAGGGGTCTCGGAGATGCGCGTTCACTTCGGCCCTGGCTACAGAGTGTACTACACCAGGATCGGAGGGGCTGTGTACTGGCTGCTCGTCGGAGGCGACAAGTCGAGCCAGAAGAGAGACATCAGACGAGCCCTGGAGATGGCTCGAGACCTCAGGAAGGAGTGACGCATGGCCGTCAAGAGCGCGCCGTTCGATGCAGCCGACTACCTGACGGACGACGAGAGCGTTGCTGAGTATCTCACCGCGGCCCTCGACGACCCGAATCCGGAAGTGTTCCTGGCCGCCGTGAAGGATGTCGCACGGGCGCGAGGCATGGCGCAACTCGCCAAAGAGACCGGCCTCGGAAGAGAGAGCCTCTACAAGGCGCTCTCTCCCGGAGCGAAGCCGCGGTACGATACGGTGCTGAAGGTCATCCGCGCCCTGGGCATTTCGCTGCATGCGGAGACGCGTGCCGGGTAGTTCGACGCCACTCTAATCAGAGCGACCTCCGGCCGTCGCGAAGGACCCACACGGACGAGTGCGGGCGACGGCCCAGCTCACGAGCGTTTTTGAAGGCCCGTTGGAGCGCGGCCTTGGCACCCTCAATGTGGGCGTCGTCCGGGAGACGTTCCGGTTCAGTCATGGGAAAGCCCCTGTCAAGCGGCCGAGGAGTGTCGTTTGAATTATATGTACAACCACCAGATGGCGAGCGGCCCGGACCTGGCCTCAAAGTGCCTCCGGTCCGCCCCGGGGACGGATCACCGCCTCCGCAACGGATGCCCCCTGCGGAAGCGGTGGGCATTCGTCGCGCCCCCTTAGGATACTTCTTCGAGGCTCACAAGCACCCCGTTCAGCCGGTCCAACGTCTTGGTGATTGCCTGCCCTTCGGACCGCAAGGACGCCGCCGCAGCCGCCGTGCTGTCCCCCGCGACGTTTAGCGCCGCCTCCAGCGCGCTCGGCATTCCTTCTTCACGCCAGAGGCTCCATGCGCGGTCTGCGAGCTTCTTCGTCGATTCCTCGATGACCTTGCGAACCTCCTCCCGCCGCTTCGCCCAATGCTCCACGGCCTTGCTCTCGGACCAGGCCTCGGCGAGCAGCCCGCCGAGTTCGAGAATCGCCGGCAGCGCGACGTCGAAGCCGACATCAATCAGCACCGCCCGCCGCGCTTTCGCCGCGTGGGCCGCATCCCTCAGACGCGTCGTCCCCTTCCTGGCCTGCTTCGCGTACTCCTCGAACGACGCCGCCTGCCGGAGCTTCTGAAGCTCTTGGCGCGCCGTCTCGAGCGGCATCCCGATCACGACCGGTTGCGCCTCGCGAAAGCCCTTGTGCAGCGTTTTGGTGACCTTCTGGACCTTGTCGACGGTCTGCCGAGCTTCCTTGCTGTTGGGGGCGGCAGGTTCCGGTGTCGCATCGCCAAGGACATCAGCGAGTTTCTTCCACGCGGGGCGAGTTCGTCGCGCCTGCAGCTCTAGGTCGGCTTCGCGCATGAGGGTTTCGAGCGCCGCATCGTACTGTTTCGCCCATCGCTCGAGCCCTTCCTGGAGTCGCCCGAGGACCGCGTCACGGAGCTCCTTGACGTCTGCGGCTCCTCGACGGCTCGCCGCCGAGACCTCCTCCTCAATCTGTCGGTCGAGATCGGCTCGAGCGGCGCCGAGCAACGCACGCAGGCGCGCTTGAACGAGCTGGTGGGCGGTTGCCTCGTTCGAGGCCGCCTCGGTCGCCGTGTCGTTCTCGAAAGCCATGGTTTCGACGGCGCGGCGAAGCGAACTGACTTCGGCTCCAAGAAACCTCACTTCGGCATGCTGCCGGAGCACGTCCTTACGGGCAGTGAGCGTTTGGAGAAAGTTGGCGAAGCCTGCGATTCCGTCCCCGACCGATCGGCGTCGTACTCCTCAGGACCACTCGGCTGCGCGTTCCCAACGAGACCAAAAGGATCTGCGGCCACCGCGTGAAGGACAACGACCTCCTCGGCTCCCCCTTCGCTCCGTAGGAGATCGGAGAGTTCCTTCCGCTTACGTTCCACCAGATCGCGATAGCCCTGGCTGTCGTCGCGCGGCATCGCGCCGGCCTCATCCATCCGTGAGAGGGCGATCGGCAGGCCCCGCTCCGGGAACGCGAAACGCGCAGCGCAGCCGAATCGACGCCCGCTGAAGACGGACACGAGAGACTCGCGGTCGGAGGTGACGAGCTGCGGTGGAAGGACGAGCGCGATCGCATCGGAGAGCAGCAGCGCCTCCTTCGCGATGGCGTCGTGAAGTTCGTTTCCCCCGGCGATGCCAGGTGTGTCGCGCACGACGAGACCCGCTACGAACACCTCTTTGGGCTCGAACGTCTCGCGCCGGCCACTAACCGTCAGCCAGTCCGGGACCGGCTTTCCGTCGTCGACGAGGAGACGTTTCAGGAGGCTGCTCTTGCCGGAGTCGTAAGGGCCGAAGAACGTGACCACCACGTGGTCGCGCGACGCGTGCGCCTCCCAGCGGGCGCGGAGTTCGGCGCCGATACCGCCCGGAGTCTCCTGGACGGCTGCCCATGCATCATCGCACCACTCACGAAGTCGGCCCTTCATGCCGTTGCCTCCTTGATCCCGAGCGTCGTCCAAGCCGCAGCCATCCTCGCGCCGTAAATGTTGCGCCGCGAGCTCAAAGCTGCAGCGTCGGCAGCGAACGCGGAGCGGTCCTTCGCGAGGTCCTCTGCAGCGGAGCGGAGATGGTCTTGGACCGCCTTCAGGTAGGTCATCGGCCCGGCCGCCTCTTCGTTCCCATCGGTGAGCGAGCCCAGCACCTGTTTGGCGGATTCCTCGACGATTCCACGCAGCTTCTGTCGAAGCTCCGTGCGCCGCTTCTCCGCCTGCCCCGCTCGGTACAGGTTGATAGCGTCGAAGATCGTGGCGACGACCCCGAGCACCACACCGACTCGTCCAAGCAATCGGGCCAGCTTCACGGCGCCATAGGGACGGAAGGTCGCCCCGAGCGCCTTGCCGACCCAGTACACCACGTCGCGCGTCGCTCCCTTCAGGGGTTGCGCGACGAGGCTCATGATCTTCCCGAACCAGCCTTGCTTCGGGGCTGTGAACGTCGAGGGGTCGAAGCTGTCGTTCGCGCCGGCGATGGCAGCCTTGAAGCGCGGAGCGTTCACAGTCCGCTCGAGCAGATCGACGCTTCGCTGGAACCAGTCGTCGATGGCGGTCTTGGCCTCGCCCTGCCATCGCTCAGCATCGCCCTCCAAAGCCGGGTGCTTCCACCACTCTGCTAGCTGCTTCGCTGTTGCCTCGCGCTCCGCGTCGCTCGCAGCGCCGGCAACTTGCTCGAGTTGGCCGAAGGCGTGATCATCCACCATGCGACGTGCGCGGGCGCGAAGCTCGCCCTCGATCCGCTCGCCTTCGGCGACGATCTCCGACAGCACGACGCCGAGCCGGTCAAGAGCCGCAGTGCGCTGTTCAATCTCGGCGAGGCGCTTGCATGCGTTCTCGTCGAGAGTTCCCAACCGAGCAAGGCCGCCCTCCAACATGGAGCGGTCCACACCAGCTCCGGCGTAGCGAGCGTTGATCTCGCGGATGCTCTTGCGGAACTCGGCGAAGCCATCCCAGGAGCGGAACCGATCGAACTGGTCCGAACTCACGTCACGGCGGTCTCCGACGAGCTGATACGGGTCGGCTGACATGCAGAAGACGCGGTCGGCCGAGATCGGAATCCCGCGCGAGAGTAGCGCCTGCTGCAGTTCCGTCTTCTTGTGCTCGCATAGCCGCACGTACTCGTCTGGCACCGTTTCAGGATCGGCACCCAACTCGTCTGATCGGTGGATGACGAAGATGGTGCGGTCGAGCTTGGAGACGGTGACG
>JACRCS010000140.1 GCA_016218905.1 Deltaproteobacteria bacterium | reverse complement strand
TGCGTCGTGGAGGCGAGGATAAAATGATCTCCTAGTCAGCGTCTGTGACAAGGTCACCGAACCGGAGAGGAGGGCACTCGTGGGCAAGGAAAGGGGCTCCGTGCAAGACTTCCTGGAGCACTTCGCGGCCTTTCGGCAGCAGGAGGGTTTGGCTGCCGAGTTGCTGGCCAATGCACACCGCGTCAGGCTCGAGGCGGGGAGCCATCTCTACTGGGAGGGGGACGCCTGCGAGGGGATCGGCTTTGTCGTCGCAGGGGAGGTTCGCGTCTATCAGACGAGCGAGGTCGGGCGCGAGATCACGCTGTACGAGATCGGGCCGGGCGAGACGTGCATCCTCAATGCTTCCTGCATCCTCGGGCGGAGCGCCTACCCCGCCAACGCCGTCACCACCACGCAGGCCGAGCTCTTCCTCGTCCCCGCGGCCGACTTCCGCCGGCTCCTCGCCGAGCGGGACGAAGTGCGCGCCTTTCTCTTCTCGCTCCTCAGCCGCAGGCTCGCGGAGGTCATGGCCCTCGTCCACGAGGTCGCTTTCGGAAGGATGGACGAGAGGCTCCTCGAGTACCTAATCGAAAAATCCCAGGATTGCGTGCTTCACTCGACGCACCAGAGGATCGCGAACGACCTCGGGACCTCGCGCGAGGTGGTGAGCCGGATCCTAAAGGAATTTGAGCGGCAGGGGCGAGTCTCGCTCGCCCGAAACTCAATCAGACTACTCGAAGGCTCAGCTGACTAGGTCTTCCCCCTTACGGCACCAGACCACCAGGATCGGTGCTGCGGGCCTCGCGCAACTCGCGGAGGAAGTCCAACCAGGGGGTGCTCCGTTCCCACCTCTGATGAGGCTATGCAACCTATGCATCGCACGTTGACGTGCCGCAGGGCCCTTTCGGCGCGGCTGTCGCAGAGGGGGAACTCTGCCTTCCCGCGAAGTAGGACAAAACGAGCTCCTGGAAATCGTGCACCATCGGATCGCCCTGCGCTTCCGGGGTCAGGATGAGCGACCTGCACCGTTGGTGCTGAAAGCCGCGCACGCGGTGTTCCTGAAGCGCTCCCGCCGCGACGTCCCCGGCGACCACTTCGGTCGACACGAACGCAATTCCCGCTCCGCTTCGCACCGCCTCGATTACGAGGCGCAGATCGTCGAGCACGAGAGTCCTGGAGAACTCGGTGACCGCCCGCCCCGCGCGGGACAGGTTCGATTCCAGGAGCGTCCGGGAGCAGCAGCCCTCCTTCCTCGTGATGAACGTCTTCTGGAGGAGGAGCGCGACGTCTTCCAGGTAAGGGGGAATTCGCGAATCCGAGGGGCTGACAAAGACCATCTCGTCCGAGGGGAGAGGTTGGAGGACGAACTCGGAGACGTCGAGGAAATCGCAGTGATCCGCGACAGCGATGTCGTACAGGCCCTGCCGGAGTCCCTCGAGGAGACTTTCGGGGGATTCCAGCGTCACGCGCAGCTCCACCAGGTCGGCCCGCGTGACGAAACTCCTCAGCACCCGCGGCAGGTGGCAGAACGCGAAGGTCGGAGTGCACGCGACCGACAGGCGCGTCTTCTGCTCGAGCAGCTCGAGCCCGGAGAGGAGTTCGCGCTCCAGGTCGAGGATCTTGGCGGCCTTGTCCAGGACCAACTGCCCTGCGGGGGTAGCCGTCAGTACCGGCCCGCTGCGGTCCAGGAGGGCGTACTTGTAGTGGTCCTCCATGTACTTCACTCGGCGAGAGACCGCCGACTGGGTCACGCGGAGGTTCTCGGCGGCCCGAGAGAAGCTCCCCGTCCTCACGACCTCGATCAGCGTCCGCAGGTAGAGTGACTCCATGCGCGGCCTCCTAGCCCATGCGGATTCCGCATGGGGTGGATGAGAATTACTCACTTCCTCGCGCTGAAACGTTGAGGTATTCAGCAACGAATTGGGTGGAAATCCCCTTTTCCCCGCCGAGGACATCCCGGCACGCTTTGGGTTTCGCCAGGCTATGCTCCCATGGATTCCGGCGGCGATGTCAAGCCCGACGTTCCGTTGCCCTGATTGTGAACGTTTGGACGACGACCTTTCTAGGCCCGACCGCGGGTGAGACCACGGGCCACGGCGGGAGGAAGACCTGTCGCATGGCTCGCTTTGGGCCCGCGTGGCCGTTTGCGGCGCGAAAGCGTAAACCCGCATCAGGAGGAGATCATGGCACCGGTGACGAGACGTGAATTCATCCAGGTAGGCGGCTTGGGGTTGGCTGCGCTCAGCCTCTCGGATCTGATGTTCCTAAGGAGGCGGGCCGAGGGTGCGGACGGGAAGACGGAGACGTTCTACCACGCCTGCGGCATCTGCGACGTGAACTGCGGGATGATGTACCAGGTCCGCAACGGCCGGGTCGTCGAGTTCCTCGGCAACCCCAGAGACGTCATGGGCGCCGACGGGAAGCTCTGCGTCAAGGGGTACTCGGCCCTGCGGCTGTATCAAGACCCCGACCGGCTCAAGTACCCGCTGTTGAGGACCAACCCGGCCAAGGGGCGCGGGATCGACCCGGGCTGGAAGCCGATCTCCTGGGACGAGGCGTTCTCAACCGTGGGGAAGAAGTTCCGTGAGATCTACGACGCCGAGGGGCCCGAGGGGATCCTCCTCTTCGAGCGGCCCCAGGACTGGCCTACCCACCTCCAGTACTCCATCGGCACGCCCAACCAGCTCTGCCACGTCGACACCTGCTACAGCAACGAGGAGGTGGCCGGAAAGGCCGTCCACGGGCAGAGGATCTGGGGCTGGGACTTCGGCAACGCAAAGTACATCATCGGCTTCGGCTACGATCAGCCCGGCAAGAGCATGAACTGCCAGCAGCGCGAGTTCATGAAGGCCCGCAAGAACGGCGCGAAGGTCGTCATCTTCGACCCGAGGCTCTCGCTGACAGGCCAGAAGGCCGACCTCTGGATCCCGATCCGGCCTGGGACCGATCCGGCCGCCATGCTCGCCCTCATCCACGTCCTCGTCACCGAGGAGCTCTACGACAGGAAGTTCGTCGAGGAGAGCACCGTCGGCTTCGACAAGCTCAAGGAGCACGTGAAGCAGTACACCCCCGAGTGGGCCGAGAAGATCACGGACGTGCCGGCGGCGACCCTTCGCCAGGTGGCCCGGGAGTTCGGGACGACGCGCCCCGCCACGGTCGCGTTCCACAAGCGGGACATGGGCGGCCCCGTCTATATGAATTCCTTCCAGGGCGCCCAGGCCATGCTCATCCTCCAGGCCCTCGCCGGGACGCTCGACCAACCCGGCGGGGTATTCATCCCGAGAAAACCCCCCGTGCCCTCCGTGGCACAGGTCTATGGCCTCAAGTACCCCGAGATCAAGGCGAAGCGGCTGGACGACCCGGACGGCGCGACGCCCCTCGCGTTCGCCTCCCGGAAGGCGGGGTTCAGCACGGCGGCCGACGCCGTCCTCCGTTCGAAACGGCGAATGGCGGCGTTCTTCCTCAAGTACAACACCACGACCTTCACCAACCCCAAGCGGATGGAAGAGGCGCTGAAGAAGCTGGAGTTCGTCGCCACTGTCGACATGTACCTCACCGAAATGGGCGAGTACTCGGACGTCGTGCTCCCCGGCAACTTCTGGCTCGAAAACGGCGGGATCACGGTCCGCGAGTACCAGGCGTACCGGCCGCAGGTGCTCCTCGACGAGGCGGCCAAGCGTCTCTTCGATACGAAGAGCGACGGCGAGATCGCGATCGGGATCCTGAAGGGCATGGGGCTCACCCAATTCGCCGTGAGCCCCAAGGACCTCACGCAGAAGCGGATGGAAGCCCTCGGGGTCACGGCCCAGAAGCTTCGGGAAACGGGCGGCGTGTGGGACACCGAGAAGCCCTTCGAGGGGGGCAAGTCCTTCAAGACACCCAGCGGGAAGATCGAGCTCTACAGCACGACTCTCGAGAAGGCCGGCCACGCGCCGCTCCCCGAGTGGGTCGAGCCTGCCTCAAAGCCGACTCCCGAGTACCCGTACTACATCGTCACGCACCACCTCCCGTGGTTCCGGATGGTGAAGAACTCGAATGATCCGATCCTGATGGACCTCGTGCGCGAGAACCACGCCCACATGCATCCGACGCTGGCGAAGAAGGTCGGCGTCGCCACGGGCGACTACGTCTGGGTCGAGTCCCCGGTGAGCAAGATCAAGCTCAAGGCGAAGCTCACCGAAGGCATCCGCCCCGACACGATCATGGTCGAGCACGGGTTCGGGATCTGGTCGAAGGGGCGCTCCGCGGGCGTCGGCAAGGGCGCGAACGACGGGGACGTCCTGCCGGACCGGACCCTCGACGAGATGAAGGCCTGGAAGCGCCACGCGGCGGGCCGAGGCGTGGGGGTGACCGACATCACCGTCAACGTGAAGAAGGCGTGATGTCCCTGTCATCGACCGCGATTGCCGCGCTCGAGCCGGCCCTCGGCTGGCTCAAGCAGGCGGCCCTCTACCCGGCGGACGCGGCGGCGCTGGCCGCAATCGTCGGCTCGGTGGGCAGCCTGCGCGCTCTCTGCGCGAGTCCCTTTGAGGAGGAGACGGCGGTCAGCAGCGAATGGCTGGAAGCGCCGCGGGAGTTTCTCGAAACCCAGCAAGTGGAGTTCACGCGGCTCTTCATCAACCGGCACGGCGGCGTCCTCGCGCCGCCCTACGCCTCGGTCTACCTCAGCGGCGGGACCCTTCTGGGCGAGGCGGCGGACGACGTGGTCGCGCTCTACGCGGAAGGGGACCTCGAGTGGGCACCGAGACCCGGCGCGGACACGCCCGACCACTTGACCGTCGAGCTGGAATTCCTCCAGCACCTCGCCCGCCTCTGCGCGGCCGGGGACGAAGCGACGGCGCTGGAGGCCGAAGATCTCTGGACGCGCTTCTGGACCGTACACATGAACTCGTGGCTCCCGGCGTTTCAACGGAAGCTCTCGGAGGGCGCGGCTTCGCCCCTCTACCGGCTGACGGCCAGAGCGCTCGCGGGCCTCATCGAGAAGGAGAAGAACGGATGAGCGATCGCTACGTAATGGTCTTCGACCCCGACCTCTGCCTGGGCTGCAACGCCTGCACGGTGGAGTGCCGGCGCAATTACGAGCTGAACGGCCCCGGGCAGTTTCGACTGAAGATGCAGCAGGTGGAGCAGGGTAGCTTCCCCGACGTCCAGGCGTACTACGTCCGGAGCTCCTGCGCCCACTGCGAGAAGCCCGTGTGCGTCGAGAACTGTCCCACCGGGGCGACGACGAAGAGCGACGACGGGTTCGTGCTGATCAACAAGGAGCGGTGCATCGGCTGCGGGGCTTGCGTGGACGGGTGCCCCTACCAGGCTCGGTACCTTCGCCAGGAGGGCAACGAGGTGAAGGCGGACAAGTGCTCCTTCTGCTTCTCGCGCGTCGCCGACGGCGGAAGGCCGGTCTGCGTGAGCAAGTGCATCACGGGCGCGCTGACCTTCGGGAAGAAGTCGGATCCGAAGATCCAGGCGCTACTCGCCCGAAAGGACGCGGGCATCTACTCCCCGGAGCACAAGACGGACCCCCAGTTGTACCGGCTGGGCGTGCGCCAACACCGGAAGGACCTGAAGACGCTCGCCCGCAGCATCTGAAAAGGCCGGGGCCGGCTTCCGCCGGCCCCTCCCCTTCGGCTCCTCCGTGGGGGAGCTTCGGTTCCAGTTCGCCGGGGCCGGCACTCGACCGACCCCGGCACCTTTTTGAACGCCTACTCGATTTCGAACTGCCCGGATCCGAGGGGTTTCCGTCTGGACGATTCAGAACACGAGAGGAACACTCCGACGACCGAGCTGGAGTACTTCGAAGGGTGGAGCAAGCGCTCTCGGCGTGAGTCTTCGAGGAGCCGCTCTTCCCAGTTCCTGGACCAGGCCCGGCTCAGCCTCGCGCTGGGTGGCTTCTTCCGCCGTCGCCGGGCGGCGCGGGGGGAGGCTCTTCAGACACGGCACAACCCAAAAGGGCGGCGACGCGCTCGAGCAGTGTTTCGACGCTGAAAGGCTTCGCCACATAGCCCTGGACGCCATGCTCTCGCGTGAACTCCTCGGGGTCCAGGGGATGGCAGGAAACCACGAGGACAGGCGTGCCGGCGTTCACACCGGCCTCACGCAAGCCGCGGAGGAATTCCAACCCGTCGGGGCTCTGCTCACACGTTTCGATCAGGATGGCGTCGTATTTGACAGCCCGCGAGAGTCCAACGGCCTTCGGCCCGTTCCTGGCGCAGTCGCATGAGCAGCCCAGCCGGACGAGAGCCCTCCCGATGAGTTCGGTGAGGAAATCGTGCTCGCCCACCACCAGAATCCGAAACTTGGTCACGGGTCCTCTGTGCTCCGGCTGGTCCCCTACAGGACCCCCCCTCGCACGTCGCCGAGCATGCTCAGGGTGCGCAGGGCCGCAGCCGAATGGCTTGCGAGTGGCGCGTAAAGGCGGTGCAAGGTCCGGTCGGATTATTGACGAGCCGCCGGCGGCAAGCAAAGAAACTAATCCGCATACAAACATGCGAGAAGTGCATGAGCGGCCATGAAGACTTCGGCTCCAGCCCGGATATTGCTCGTCGGGGCACGAAAAGATCGCTCCTCTTGGCCGGGGGCCGGCCCTTCGTCCGCCCCCGAGTTTCTAGTGGAGAGTCGGGAAATGCGAAGGCGAGTTGTGGACTGGGCCGCTTGGTTCGCCTGCGGGACGGCAGGGGCACGCCTGCTCGCGACGAGCGCCGTCGCTCTCCAACCCCGGCGCAACCCGATGCCCGGAACCCTTCGGTTCTCCTCATCACCACCAGCGACGACTGCCAGTGCACGCTGGACCGCTGCCTGGTCGCCAAGCAACTCGTCTCCTCGACAGGCCTGGGTCGCGCGAACCTGATCCTGAAGCGTGCCGCGGGCGTGCTGATCGCGCTCGTGGGCGTCTACCTCTTCGTCTGAGGGGACCTGACCGGGAGGGGGAATAGGACGTCAGTCTTTGTGATGGGGTCGATGAAGTAGTAATTGACTGCCCTAAGTCGTCAGTAAATTAAGCCCGTCGCGGGCTCTGGTCCGGTTCGGGTTCTTGACTGTGTCTCGTGCCTACGTAAATAGGCCGACGGGTACCTGCGTCTTTTGACCTAACTGTGGAATAGCGCAAGAAATTTGCTGAGGTCTGTAACGTGTCGAGGTGAGAGCGCATCTACACGTTTGTCCCAGCAACCTGTTCCGCAGCATTGAATTGAAAGGAGATGGCGCATGTTAGACCCACAGCTCTTGGCCTTCGGACAGAAGTTCCATGGCCACAAGTGCCCCGCCATGCCTATGGGGCTTCGTACGGCTCTCGCCGCCATGAAAGCGCTCGGCGTGGAGCACGCCCCGGACGGCCAGCTCATGGCGCTGGTCGAGATCGACGAGGACCACTGTGCGACCTGCTGGGCGGACGGCGTCCAGGTGGCAACCGGCTGCACGTTCGGCAAGGGTAACATTCGGAAGCTGAACTACGGAAAGTGGGGCCTAACGCTCATCGACAAGAAGACCCAGCGCGCGGTCCGGGTCGTGCCGAAGGCCGAGGCCATGATGAAGAACAAGCAATCCGAGTTCATGAAGCTTCGGAGTTCGGGCATTCCGGCTTCCCAGATCGCGGCCGAGATCGCCGATCCGCTCGTGCAGATGGTCTCGAACGCCCCGGACGAGATGCTCTTGAACATCGGGCCGGTCCAGCCCTACGCCTGGAAAGACGCTCCGCATACGTTTGACTCCGTCGTCTGCGGCGAGTGCGGCGAGATGGTCGTCGAGCGGAACGTACGGCTCAAGGATGGGAAGGCCGTCTGCAAGCCCTGCTCAGGGTACGAGAAGTAGCGGGGAGCGGTGGCCATGACGTACGTTGTGGCGGGTCTCGTCACCTTCGGGTTCACGGCGGTCCTGACGATCGCCGGGGTCGGGGCCGCCTTCATTCTCATCCCCGTGTTCCTTGCCCTCGGCGTCGACCTCCACCCCACCATGGCCACCGCCCTCCTTCTGAACGCCATCGCGATGACGTTTGCCTGTTTGCGCTTCGTGCCGGCAGGGCTCGTGGAGTTTCGGACCGCCGTCCCGGTGCTGATCGTCGCGACGCTGCTCTCGCCCGTCGGTGCATACACGAGCGCCTTCCTTCCCGTGGCGCTTCTCAAGTGGTTGTTCGTCGGGTTTCTCCTCTTCGCCGCCTCGATGATGCTCTTCTACCGGGCGCGTCCCCGGGAGGTTCGCCCCTCCTGGGGGAAGCTCGCCGGGTATGGAGTGTCAGTCGGTGGTTCGGCGGGGTATCTGGGTGGGCTCCTGGGCGTCGGCGGCGGGAACTTCATCGTGCCGGCCCTCGTCTGGCTCGGCTTCGACCCGAAGAAGGCCTCGGCCACCACCGCCTTCATCGTGATCTTCTCGTCGCTCTCGGGCTTTCTCGGCAAGGCTTCCCTGGGACAACTCGATGGGCGCCTGCTCGCCTGGACCGCGGTCGGGTCTGTCGCGGGGGCGCTCCTCGGTTCCTGGCTCATGCAGAAGAAGCTCCAGAGCAGGCAGGTAAAGAAGATGATCGGAGTGATCTTATACGGGATCGCGGCGAACATGGCTTGGAAGCTCGTCGCGCACTGAGGGAGGGGATCGGCATGAAGCGAGCTGCACTACCTGGGCACGGGCTCGCGATCGCGATCCCACCGTAAGTGCCCGATCGGCCTGTCAGCTCCTGACCGCTTCTGGCATACTCCCTCAGCCGCTGGACAGGCGGTCTTGCGGGCGAGTCTCCCCGCAAGTGGTGGGACGGGACCTGGCGAGAGCCGCACGGATGCACCCGCGACGGTGAGGACTCCGGATGCCGCAGACAATTCCGCCCAAGCCTCGATCTCTCACGACCGCAGAGATCCGAAAACTCGCCGCTACCGATCCGGAGCGACTGCGCACGCTCTTTCCCGGAGTGCCTGAGGAACTTCTCGAGGCCCTCAGCCCTCAAGAGCAAGGTCTCCCCGAGCGGGAGCTCAGTCCGAGCCGCGGGACGGAGCGCCTGCACGTGGCGCTTCGACCAGCCGGGCGTGAGAGCGAGGGCCTTTATCGCACGTTCTTCGACAACAGCATGGACGCAGTTCTCCTCACCTCGCCGGACGGGGCAATCTACGACGTCAACGAGGCGGCGTGCCGCATGTTCGGGCGGACGCGCGAGGAGATCATTGAGCTCGGTAGGAGTCGGCTGGTAGACACGACCGACGCGCGATTGCAGCCGGCCATCGAGGAGCGGGCGTGTACCGGGAGCTTCAGGGGCGAGCTGACGCTCCTGCGAGCCGATGGCTCTCGGTTCCCCGGCGAAGTCTCCACCTCCGTCTTCATCGACGGCACCGGATCGACTCGCACGGCAATGATCGTCCGGGACATCACCGAGCGCAAGAACGCCGAAGAGGCGCTACGGGTCAGTGAAGAGCGGTACCGTTCGTTCTTCCACACGCAGGCCGTTGCTATTGGGGAGCTCTCTCTGGACGGGCGGTTCCTCGAAGTCAACGAGCGCCTGTGCCAGATCACCGGTTTCAGCCGCGCAGAGCTGTTGCGGATGACTCCCTGGGATATGACCCACCCTGACGAGAAGCGCCGAACCGAGGAGCGGCTCACTGCCTATCTGCGCGGAGACCAGGGGACCTACCAAGCCGAGAAGCGGTACGTCCGCAAGGACGGTGGGGTGATCTGGGTTCAGGTCACGGCAGCCATGATGCGAGACGCGACCGGTAAGGCACTTTGCAACGTCGGGATCATCCACGACATCACCGAGCACAAGCGGACCGAGCAGTCCCTGCGAGAAGCGGAGGCGAGAGAACGGGCGCGTCGAGCGGAGCTCGAGACCGTGCTGGAGCTCGTGCCGACCCCCGTATGGATCGCACATGATCCCCGCTGCACGCACATGACGGGGAATCAGGCGGCCCGCGCTCTGCTGCAGGCCGGTGGCGGACAGGAGCTCTCCTGTGCAGCACCGGAGGACGTGCGGGCAGTCGCCCAGGTTCGCCGGCGAGGCGTGGCGCTCGCCCCCGGAGAGATGACGATGCAGGTGGCGGCAGCGACGGGGCGGCCGGTACTGGGGGACGAAATCGAGATCGTGAGGAGAGACGGGACGAGCCGGTTCCTCATCGGGAACGCGGTTCCGTTGTTCGACGAGAGCGGCGCCGTCCGAGGCTGTGTCGGCGCCCCGACGGACATCACCGATCAGAGGCGGATCGAGCGGGAACTGCGCGAGACCCGAGACGCCGCCGAGGCCGCAAACCTCGCCAAGAGCGAGTTTCTCGCCCGTATGTCGCATGAGATTCGGACGCCGATGAACGGCATCATGGGGATGACCGAGCTCGCCCTTATGGAGGAGGCACTCCCGCAAAGGGCGAGGGAATTCCTCGTACTCGCCAAGCAATCTGCCAAGGGGCTCCTGGAGATCATCAACGACGTCTTGGATCTCGCGAGGGTCGAGGCGGGGCAGGTGGAGCTCGAGATGAGCCCCTTTGACTTGGCCGCCTCGGTCCGAGACCTCCTCGCGCCGATGAGCCTTCTGGCGGAGCGAAAGGGGCTCCGCCTGGACTGGAACATCGCGCCGGGGGTCCCCACGGCCGTCATCGGCGACCAAGGCCGCCTCCGGCAGGTGCTCACCAACCTGGTAGGGAACGCGGTCAAGTTCACTGAAAAGGGCGGGGTTGAGGTGACAGTGCAAGGGGGAGGAGACGCAGCCACTCCGGGCAGGGGCCGCCTCCTCTTCTCCGTCCGGGATACCGGCATCGGGATCGCGCCGGAGCGCCTCTGCACCGTCTTCGACTCGTTCTCCGCAGCCACGAAGTCTACCCACGTGAAGTACGGCGGCACCGGGCTCGGGCTCTCGATCGCTCGGCAGCTCGTCGAGCTCATGGGCGGCGGCATTTGGGCAGAGAGCGAACCCGGGCGCGGAAGCCTGTTCCAGTTCACGGCCGACATGCGTGTCGCAGGCGTCCCCATTTCGGGCCTGAAACCCGAGCCTTCGCGGGAGCCGTCCCCTAGTCCGGGCCTGCGCATCCTCGTGGCCGAAGACAACGCGCTGAACCAGGTATTGGCTCAGGAACTCCTTCGCCGGCTCGGACATACGGCGGTGCTCGTCGGCGACGGAGAAGAGGCTCTGAGGGCGCTCTCTCGGGACACCTTCGACGCCGTGCTCATGGACGTTCAGATGCCCCGGTTGGACGGCGACGAGGCAACCAAACGCGTCCGGGCGGGTCTGGTGGACGGTTGCCCAACCGACGTGCCCATCGTCGCGCTGACCGCCCACGCCGTCCAGGGGGACCGGGAGCGGCTCCTCGCCGCGGGGATGGACGACTACCTCTCGAAGCCCTTCGATCCGGAAACCCTGGAAGAGGCGCTGAGGCGCGCGGTGGAACGCCGTCGAACACCGGCAGGTTAGAAGAACATCCCTCTCAGTCCCAGATCGCCGCGATCTTCCTCCGGATCTCCGCGATCTTCTCAGGAGCCGCGGGCGAGGGCTCCGGGTCACTCCTCTCCAGGCTTACGCGCTCGAAGTGGTGCGCGACTTCCCTCGGCAGGAAGCGTGTGACCTGCGCCCAGCTATGCCGGTCTCCCGTCGACCACTTCTTGTGGTAGTACCGGAGCGGCACGCAGACCTCCAGGAAGTCCTTCGCGCGCGTCAGCGCCACGTAGAAGAGGCGCCGCTCCTCCTCGATCTGCTCGTCGGTCCCCGTGGACATGTCGGACGGGATGTTCCCGTCGGCGGCGTGGATCACGTAGACGACGTCCCACTCACAGCCCTTCGCCGAGTGGATCGTGCTCAGGATCAGGTAATCCTCGTCGAGCAGGGGCGGCGCGGCGAGATCCTGCGTGCTGTGGGGCGGGTCGAGCGTCAGCTCGGCGAGCAGATCGGTGCGCGAGCGGAAGTTCGAGGCGATCTGCTCGAGTTGCTCGAGGTCCCGCACGCGGATACCTGCCTGATCGTAGCGTCGCTCGAGGATGGGACCGTAGAAGTCCCGGACGAGCCCGATCTGCTCCGGGAGCGGGACGAGGGCGGAGCCTTCCGGGCGGAGGCTTCGGAGGAGCTTCGTGAACCGCGGCCACTGCTCGCTGGCGGCAGCCGGCGGCGCGAAGGACTCCCAGGCCCGCGGATTGTGTTCGGCGGCCGCGAGGTGCGCGAGTGCCCTGCGGGCGTGGCCCGGACCGATGCCGTCGAGGAGCTGGAGGACACGAAACGCGCTCGTGGCGTCGCGCGGGTTCTCCGCCACTCGGAGGATGCAGAGCACATCCTTCACGTGGGCGGCCTCGAGGAACTTCAAACCGCCATACTTCACGAACGGGATGTTCCTCCGCGCGAGCTCCACCTCCAGAGCGTCGCTGTGGTGCGCGGCCCGAAAGAGCACCGCCTGCCGGCGCAGCTCAATCCCGGCCTCTCGGTGCCCGAGGATGCGCCCAATGAGGTAGTCGCTCTGCTGGTCCTCGTCGAGCAGGCTCACGAGGCGCGGCTTTTGGGCGCTCCGGCGGGACGAGAAGAGGTCCTTCTGGTAGCGGCGCCCGCACTCGGCCATGACCGCGTTCGCCGCGTCGAGGATCGGCTGCACCGAGCGGTAGTTCTCCTCGAGCTTCACGATCCGCGCGTCGGGGTAGACCCGCGGGAAGTTGAGGATGTTGTGCACCGTCGCTGCCCGGAACGAGTAGATCGACTGGGCGTCGTCCCCAACCGCCGTCAAGCCCCTCCCGTCCGGGCAGAGCGCGTAGAGGATCTCGGCCTGAAGGACGTTGGTGTCCTGATACTCGTCGACCAGGACCGCGTCGAAGCGCCGCCGGACGTCGGCTGCGACCGCTTCCTCCTTCATCAGGTGATACCAGTAGAGGAGCAGGTCGTCGTAGTCGAGGATGTTCTGCTCCTGCTTTCGTACCGTGTAGGCTCTGAAGAGGCCTTTCAGCTCCTCCGCGGCGCCGGCGCACCAGGGGAAGTACGCTTTCAGCGCCTCTTCGACGGGCTCCTGCGCGTTCACGCACCGGGAGTAGATCGCGAGGCAGGTGGCCTTGCGAGGGAAACGCCGATCGGTCTTCTCGAGCGCCAGCTCGCTTCGAACCGTGTTGAGCAGGTCCTCGGCGTCCGACCGGTCCAACACCGTGAAGTTCTCGCTGAGTCCGACGCCCTGCGCGTGCAGCCGAAGCAGGCGGTTGGCGGTCGCGTGGAACGTGCCGCCCCACACCCGGCCGAGCACCGAGCTTGCCCCTCTCAGCCCAGGACCAG
>JACRCS010000139.1 GCA_016218905.1 Deltaproteobacteria bacterium | reverse complement strand
TGATGACGACGGAGCTGCTGTGGCTGAGCTCCATGCCCCCGAACCGCTCGGGGATGTCTCCGGCGAGCAGGCCCACGTCCGCGGCCTTGCGGAGGAGGTCGGCCATCAGCCCGTCCTGTTTCTCCTCCAGCTCTCCGATCCGGGGTTCGACCTCCCCCTTGACGAACTCCTCGACGATGTTCCCCAGGAGCTTCTGCTCGGTGTTGAGGTCTTCGGGGGTGAAGATCCCGTCCGGGTCCGCGTCGCCGGCCGTCAAGCTCGTCCCGGTCCCCCGGGCCTCCTCCCTCTCTTCGCAGCTACCTGGCGTCAGCACCCGGGCCAACCCGGTCCCGCCGCGGTCCGCCGGGAGGACCGGCTGCTGCCGGTTCGAAGCGGGCAAGCGACGCGTTCGCATGTTACTATGTGGAACTCTGTAATCATCACGTGATAATCATAGCCGGTCCCCTCCCAGGGCGTCAATCCTAAACCCTGTTCGTTTTCGGGGCGGCGTGCCTCCGGCCCCATCTCCCGCAGGCGGAGTCGGCGTCGGCGGCCTCACCGCAATGACCCCCAGCCCGTCCCCCAGATCAGCTTATCGCCTCTCGTGGCTGTGGAACCTTGTTTGTTATTGGCTTGCCGTTGATCTGCGTCGCGTTGGGCGCCCTCGGCTCCCTTGCGGGTGGCTGTAACACCGCGCAGACGGCGGCATCAAAGGGGCGAGGTACAACTCATCCGAAGCCTCGCGGCACCGAGAGCCGATGCCGGAGGTCGACGTCAGGAAGGCGACTGCATGGAGACGGCCCGAGAGTCCGGAAAGGTGTTCCGTTGCGAGAAGTCGAACAAGGATGTTCCGCTCGCGGCGCCGCAATGCGTAAACCCCAAGCACTACTGTAAGTTTCGGTCAGCCTGCCCCATCCACGCGCTGGAGCGGACTTTCGGCCGGGGAGAAGCCTAGGGTCCCGTTCGGGAAGTCCTTGCCTGCTATTCAGCCTCTGCGATGGCCGAAGGGCGCTGATCCGCCGCCGTTGGCCTGCTGGCCGGTAGGCGCGAACCCGCCGCCCGGGAGACCAGGACGGGAGGGGTGGGAGTTGTCACGCACGCCGACAGCGCCCAAGTTTAGGATGTCGCTGGCAAGAATCGCTGTTACCGGTAAAGGAGCCGCCATGGACCTCGAGAAGGATGTGTGCGACTACACGGAGAGCTTCAGGGAAGCAGCCGAGAGTGCGCGCTCTGATGCGGTTCGCATGGAACTGAGGAACCTCTGCGGGTGTATCGAATCCCTGGAGTGCGAGTCTGCGCGGAGTCAAGAGCTCATGTCGGAGATGCGCGAGGTGGAGCAGGCCCTGAAGGCGTGCAACACGGAGAACCCGACCCAGGAGGCCTGCGACGCCTTCTTCGCGAAGGTCGAGCAGGCGATTTCCCACTGTCAGGAGATCTGAACCGAGTCCCCTCCGGGCGGGGAGGCGCTCCTGGGTCCGAAGGGCCTGCCTCTCCGCCTGTTCAAAACCCCGGACCCGGACCATCTCCAGCACTGAGTCTTCCGCCCCCTTGGGGGTATAATCTCCTTAAGAGACGGGGGCTTACCTACTCTGGTCCCCGTGCCCGAGATCATGGTTCACAGGACGAACGGCGGCGAATCAGCGCCGTTCGGCCATCGCTGGGGCTGAATTACAGGCAAGGACTTCCCGAACGGGACACTAGGAGCGCCGATGCGCATCGTCTCCTTGATTGCGAGCGGGACGGAGATCGTCCACGCCCTCGGGTTCGGCTCTTTCCTGGTGGGGAGATCCCACGAGTGCGACTTCCCTCCGTCCGTCCACGGACTACCCGTCCTGACGGCGCCCAGCTTCGGCGTCGACGGTTCCAGCCGTGAGATCGACGACCGGGTCAGGGCCCTCGTCCGGGAGGCCCCCTCCGTCTACCTCGTCGACGCGGAAGCGCTGCTCGCTCTCCAGCCGGACGTGGTGATCACGCAATCCCACTGCGACGTCTGCGCGGTGAGCCTGACGGACGTGGAGCACGCGCTGTGCGACTGGCTGGACGCGCGCCCGACTGTCGTCAGTCTCGAGCCCGACTCGCTCTCCGGCGTCTGGTCCGATATCCGGCGCGTCGCTGCCGCGCTCGGAGCGCCGGGCAAGGGCGCCGAGCTCGTGCGCGTCCTCCGGGCCAGAATGGACGAGATTCGGCGCCGGGCCGACTCCGCGACAGGACGCCCTCGCCTCGGCTTCCTCGAGTGGGTCGACCCCCTGATGGCCGGCGGGAATTGGGTCCCGGAGCTCGTCGCCATGGCCGGCGGCGAGAACGTCTTCGGGACGACCGGAAGGCGCTCTCCTCGGCTGGGCTGGGACGAGCTGGCGGAGTGGGATCCGGACGCGCTCTTCGTCGCGCCGTGCGGCTTCGACCTCGACCGCACCTGGGGCGAGACGTGCGCCCTCACCCGGGAGCCCGGGTGGCCGAAGCTGTCGGCCACTCGTTCGGGACGAGTCTACGTGGCCGACGGGAACCACTACTTCAACCGTCCGGGACCCCGGCTCGTCCAATCGCTCGAAATCCTCGCCGAAGCGCTTCATCCGGAGCTCTTCCGCTTCGGTCACGAGGGGAAGGCCTGGAAGCGCTTCCAACCCGAGGAGGAGTGCTGACCCGGGAAGGCAGACGCTTCGGGACGTCGGCCGCCGTGAGCGGCGAGGAGGTCGTGCTCGGCACTGATGGCGCTGGTCGGAGAGAGAAATGAACCCGTTCTTCGAGACCTTCCGGTGGGTTGACCGGTACCGGCGCCGGGCCGGCACACTGCTGGAGATCGCGGGCCGACCATCGCAAGCTGGCTCCACGGCCTCGCCCCGGAAGCCTCTGAACGCGCTCGCGGTGCCGGTTGCGCGGCACCACAGCCCTCTCCTAGCGTTCCAGGATGAACGCGCCCGCCATGGCCGCGACCGCGCAGACGGTGATCAACCCGTACCGCGCGTTCCGTCGAGTCGAAGACAAGACCAAGGGCGGGAGCCCGAAGACCGCCCGCCCCTGGTGACGCCGTGAACCGCTCTCGCGTCAGTGGGCGAGGAAGCCCCAGACGATGAGCGCGACGCAGACGAGGCCGACGCCGAGCGCCGTAAACCCGATCAGCTGAGCCATGAGCTCCAGGAGCGGATGGCTCGGCTTCGCCACGTGCTCCAGAATCTTCCCGTCAGCCTCCAGGCGAGCTCGCCAATCCTTCCGCTCCTCCCAGAGCTCCGCCTTCGGGAGCTTTCCGGTGAAGATCACCATGTCCATCGGGAACTTCCCGGGCCGGAAGTGCGTATTGAAGAAGTGCACGGTGAAGATGAACCCGGTGGCGAGCAGCGCTTCATCGCTGTGGACGATGATCGCGACGTTGAAGACCCAGCCGGGCAGCAGCCTGCCGAAGAACTCCGGGAACCAGAGGAGCAGCCCGGAGCCGCAGATGGCGAACATGCCCCAGAAGACCGCCAGGAAGTCGAACTTCTCCCAATAGGTCCAGCGGTCGAAGTGGGGCTCCGTGCCCTTTCCCAGGAACCAGCGGAACATGTTGGTGATATCGGCCACGTCACGCAGCGTCGGGAAGAGCGAGTCGGGCCCGAAGAGCTTCTCCCAGAACCCCTCCCCCGTCCGCTTCACGAACAGGAAGTAGAGGATGTAGAGGAAGCAGGCTCCGAAGTAGAAGAAGGTGACGATCGCACAGATGCGATGGACCAGCCCCGCGTTGTGCGGTCCGCCCAGGAGGCCCATGACGCCCGGCGCCCACGGAGCCGAGGCGAACTTGAGCGGGAGCCCCGAGACGACGAGGCCGAGGAAGCTGAGCATCATGAGAAGGTGGAGCATCCGGTCGAAGCCGGAGAACCTGCGGTAGGGGCGCAGGGGCTCGCTCACGTGGCTGATCTCGTAGTTGCCCTGCATGAGGCGCGCACGCTTCGACCAGTAGGCCGTGCGCCACCAGAGGAGCGTGTGAAACCAGAACACGGCGAAGACCGAGACCAGCAGCGTGGTCATGGTCAGCCAGGTGTAGTAGAGGATCGGGTACTGCTTCCGGTCCCGATGGTCCGCGTGCGGGAGGAACTGCGCGAAGCTCACCGAGGAGTGGGCGTGGCAGGAGCCGCACGTCTTCGGCAGGTTCTCCTCGCAGATGCTCGAGTTCGCGTCGGAGCGCGGCAGGACGGAGTGGGCCGTGTGGCAGTCGGAGCAGCCCGCCGCGAGCGCCGAGCCCAGCGCCTCGACCTTCCCGTGGTAGCTCTCTTCGTACGTCTTGACCGCGATCGTGTAGACCTTGTTCTTCCGCATCAGCGCCGCGTTGGCGTGGCACTTCTGGCAGGTCTCGGTGTGGAAGGCGCGGTACTCGTGGGTCTTCGGGTCGCCGACTTCTTGGATCTTGTGGAGGCCGTGGCAATCGGCACAGGAAGCGGAGTCGTTGTTGCCCTTTTCGACCGCCGTCCCGTGGACGCTGGCGGTGTAGGCCTCTCCGTCGTGGCAGCCGACGCACTTCGCCACGACGCTCTTCTTGTTGCCGTCCCACTTCTTGATCGTGTGGACGTTGGAATGGCAGTCTGCACACTTGATGTCGTTGAGCATGTGGACGGAAGAGAAGTGCTCCTTGCCTTCCGAAGGATGGCAACGGTGGCAGGTCTCCACCTTCTCCTGGGTCTTCGAGCCGCAGCTCTGATGCTCGTCGAGATCGACGACGTCGAAATGGCAGCTGTTGCAGGCGTGTCTGCCGTGCACGGACTTCGCGAAGGCCTCGCTGTCGATGCTGTCGTGACAGCCCAAGCACTGGCTGTCGTCGATGCCCGCCTCAGCCGCCTTCCACAGTCCCAGAGTCGATACAGTTGCAAGCAGTGCGAGGACGATCAAACGAAACGAATGGAATCGGAACTTCATGACTCTCCCCCATTCATACGAATGGCATGAAATGCCAAATGGGCGGCCAATGAAACAGTTCTGAAAGTTCCTGAATCGAAAACCCCTACCCCCAAAATGCTCGCCCTAGCTGACCTTTCCCATCCTCACCTCCGCCCGGGGAGCCGGCGCCGGCAAGTGACAAGTGTCACGATCTCAGGAATACCCGCAGTCCGACGCGAGAATAGTTTGTTTGGTGTGCGCTTTCAAGAAGTCCCCTCAGCCGGGGCGGCACGCGATCCTGGACAGGTACTCGCGCAGGTCGAAATCCGGGCTCCGGGACCTCGTGTGGCAGCGCTTGCACACTGCCTGCACGGCCTTGCCCCTCGTCATCGCGAGCGTCGCCGGGTGGGAGCTGCCCGGCCCGTGGCACTCCTCGCACTGAATCCCGGAGAGGTCGGGCTTCGCGCGAAGCCCGCTGAAGCCTCCCCACTTGCCGAACCCGGTCACGTGACACTCCAGGCACTCGATGTTGTCCCGCGCCGCGGCCGGGAGGTTCGCAAGCGCCTGCGCGTGTTTCGTCGCCTTCCACTTCCGGTACTCCGCGCCGTGGCAGTTCCGGCACTCCTCCGAGGAGACGAAGACCGGGTTGTCATGCTGGAGATTCACCGTCTCCTCGGCCTCCTTCACGTACATGGCGGGCTCGTTGCGTCTCAGGAGAGCCACCGCCTTGTAGTAACCGTCGACGATCCGGCGCACCGTGGGATCGTCGCGCTGTTCCGGCTTCATGGCCACGAAGGAGTGTTTCATCCCGGCCACGCTCCCCCTCTCGTCGAGGGTGAGCGCCACGTGACCCACGTACTTGCCGAGCTGGCTCGAGCAGGCGATGAGGGAGCCCCGGGCGCCGTAGGGCAGCACGAGCTTGTCCATCGGGTCGCCGCCGATGAAGAGGTCCACTCCTTCCGTACCCTTGGCGAGGAGTCTCAGCTTCTTCGGCTCCAGCGACGAGAGGACCACCACGATCCCGCATCCCTCGTCTCGAAGCCGCTTTGCGAGCTTCTTGACGATCGGGTGGATGGGGGCGAGTCTCACCTTCTCCGCCCACGGATCGGACTTCGGCAAAGAGAATCCGCTGTCCAGGACCCCGATGACGCCGGCCTTGACGCCATGCTCTTGCACGACAATGGAAGCTTGGAAGACCGGTTGCCCCGTCTCCTTTGCCAGCAGATTCGCACACAGCAGCGGGAACTTAGCCGCTCGCCCGTACTCCATCAGCCGATCGAAGCCCGCGGCAAAGTCCAGAGGGCCCAGGGCGACCGCTTGAACTTCCATAGCGTTGTAGGCCTCGATGATCTTCGCGGCCTTCATTGTAAGCTGCTTCTGCTCCAGCTTGTTCAAGTTGGGTTTCGAGAACAACAAGTTCCCGCCGTCGATGAGGAGGATGCCCTCCCCTTTCTTCCGGAGCGAGCTTACATATAGAGCCTTCTTGGCAAGACCGCCAAGCGGAGTTCGCGCTCAGCCGCAGATGCCCAAGGTTCCCCGTACGTCGCCCGTATAGATTACGTCGATGCTTCTGGAACGGGTTTCCGCGTTCGCGTACTCCGCGGTGAGGAGCATGAAGCACGCCGACAGCAGAACCAGTGCCACTCGCATGGTGCCCTCAAGGGAAGTGCCGTGGGATAACCCGTTGCTGCCTAGGTACTGCCGGAATGAATGTGTTTACAATACCATGGGTTTCGTCCCACTTGACACTGAAATGCGATTCGTCTACCGTACGCCTGCTTCTTTTTAGGACTAACGAGAATGGGTAAGCTTATTCTTGCGTCCCGCTCACCTCGACGCAAACAGCTCCTCGAGGCGCTCGGGATCGACTTGGAAGTGGTGCCCGGGTCGGCCGACGAGAGTCTCCGCCCGGGCCTTCCTGTCGAGCTGGCGCTCGAAGAAGTGGCGGTTCGAAAGGCGAGCGGAGTGCGGCAGGACCTCGGCGCGGACGCGTGGGTCCTGGCTGCGGACACCGCGGTCGTCTTGGACCAGCGGGTGCTCGGCAAGCCGCGTGACCGAGCGGAGGCCTTGGGCATGCTGCGGAGCCTGGCCGGCCGAACGCACCGCGTCATCACCGGCGTGGGGCTCCTCGGGCCGGACTACGCCAAGAGCTTCTCCGTCGAGACCTCCGTCTCCTTCCAGGAACTGAGGGAGGCGCACCTCGTCTGGTACGCCTCCCTGGACGAGCCGTACGACAAGGCGGGCGCCTACGCGATCCAGGGGCAGGGAGGGTTCCTCGTGGAGTCGATCCGTGGCTCCTATACGAACGTCGTCGGCCTCCCGATGGCCGAGACGGTCCGCCTCCTGGATTCGGTGGGGCTCACCTCCTGGACACCGCGGAGCCCGACGCATGACTGAAGGTGCCGCCTCCTCCCTGCGAGACAGGCTCGAGCGCATCCGCAAGGACCTGCGCAGCGCGGAGGAGCGCGCCGGACGTGAGCCGGGCGTGGTCAAGCTCCTCGCCGTCACGAAGAAGGTCTCGCCCGCGACCATCCGGGAGGCGTGGGAGCTCGGAGTCCGGGCCTTCGGGGAGAACTACGTCCAGGAGGCCCTCGCCAAGGCCGACGAGCTCCCGCCGGACATCGAGTGGCACTTCATCGGGCGGCTCCAGACGAACAAGGCGAAGCTCGCCGTGGAGAGGTTCTCGGTCATCGAGTGCCTCGATCGGCCTTCCCTCGCCGATGCCCTGGAGAACGCCGCCCGAAGCCGCGGAATCCGGGTGAGGGTCCTGGTGCAGGTGAACGCGGCCGGCGAAGAGACGAAGGCCGGCGCGCCGCCGGAGGGTGCCGTCGAGCTGGTGCGCCGCGCGCCGGAGTGGCCTCACCTCGAGTTCGGCGGCTTGATGGTAATCCCACCCTACTCTCTCGATCCGGAGGAGACGCGCCCCCACTTTCGCGCGCTTCGGGAGCTGCGGGACCGGATCGCGGCGCTCCGTTTGCCGGGCGTGGACCTGCGGGAGCTGAGTATGGGCATGAGCGGTGACTACGAGGTCGCGGTCGAGGAGGGCGCCACGATCGTCAGGATCGGCACGGCGTTGTTCGGGCCGAGGGTTCCGTCGGAGTAATCCCCAACAGAGAGGAAAGAGATGAAGCTTCCATCGCTGGCGATCATCGGCGCCGGCAACATGGGCGAGGCGCTCCTGCGCGGCCTGCTGGAGAAGGGTGCCGTCTCCGCGGCCGACGTGAGCGCCGCCGAGAAGTTGAAGGAGCGCGCCGACGCGATCTCCTCTGCCTACGGGATCCGGGTGTCGGCCGAGGTCGGCGACGCCTGCCGGGGCGCCGAGATCTGCCTGCTCGCGGTCAAACCCCAGGACGTGGGCCCTGCGCTCTCCGACCTGGCGGCGGCCGCGGGCGGAAAGCTCCTCGTCTCCGTCTGCGCGGGCATCACCCTGGAGCGGCTCGCGCAAGCGCTTCCCGAGGAGACTCCGATCGTCCGCGTCATGCCCAACACGCCCGCCCTCGTTGGCTGCGGCGCGAGCGTCTACTGCGCGAACCGGTGGGTGGACCCCGCGCGGCGCGCCTGGGTCGAGACGCTCCTCGGGGCCGTCGGCGAGGTCTACTCCGTGGAGAAGGAGGGCTTGCTCGACGCGGTCACCGGCCTCTCGGGGAGCGGGCCGGCCTACGTCTACACCTTCATCGAAGCCTTGGCTGACGGCGGCGTGCTCGCCGGGCTTCCGAGGGACCTGGCGCGAGCGCTCGCCTGCCAGACGGTCCTCGGGGCCGCGCGTCTGGTCCACGATTCGCCCCTCCACACGGCCGAGCTCAAGGACCGCGTCACCTCGCCCGGAGGCACGACGGCGGCCGGGCTCCGGGAGCTCGAGCTCCGGGGCTTCCGGGGAGCGGTGATCGAGGCCGTCCGGGCCGCCGCCGAGCGCTCCCGTCAACTGGGGAGTTGAGAAGATGTTCATCCTGGCCAACTTCGTCGTTGCCCTGGCGATGGTGCTCGACTTCGGGCTCAACATCTACCTCTACCTGATCATCATCCGCGCGGTGCTCTCGTGGGTGAACGCGGACCCCTACAACCCCATCGTCCGCTTCATCGCGCGGGCCACGGATCCCGTGCTCTACTGGATCCGGCGCCGGCTGCCGGTCGTCTACGGCGGTCTCGACCTTTCCCCGATGCTCGCGATCCTCGGCATCTATTTTCTCCAGTTCTTCCTGGTGAAGACCCTGATCCAGGCCGCGCAGCGGATCTACTGATGAGGATCACCTCCCTCGATATCCAGGAGCAGAAGTTCCGGGTCGTCTTTCGAGGCTTCGATCCGGGCGAGGTCGACACGTTCCTGCAGAGGCTCGCGGACGAGTGGGAGAGGCTCGTCGAAGAGCGCGAGCGGCTCGAGGATGAGCTGGAGGAGGAGAAGAGGACCCGCCGGACCCTGGAAGGGACGCTGGAGGCCGCTCGCGCCGTCCAGGAAGAGCTCCTGGAGAAGGCTCGCGGGGAGGCGGAGCTCGCGGTCCATCAGGCCCAGCTCCGGGCCGATCGGATTCTCGCCAAGGCCAACGAGGAGCTGGTGGGACTGCGGCGGGAGATCCTCGACCTCAACGAGCGCCGCAGCGCCTACCTGACCGAGCTGGCCGCTCTCGCCGACGGTCTCCGCACCTGGGTCGAGCAGAGGACCGCCGAAGGCGAGCCCGCCCCTCCGACCCTCCTCGCGGATGAGGAGCCGCAGGAGGACGATGAGCTCGGCGGTTAGGGAGACCTCGGGAGGAGTGGAGGTCGACGTCTGGGTCCAGCCGAGGGCATCGCGAAACGAGCTCTGCGGGCTCCGAGAGGACGCGCTCAAGATCCGCCTCGCCGCACCCCCCGTCGAAGGGGAGGCCAACGCCGCCCTCGTCCGCTTCCTAGCCGACCTGACCGGCGCCCCCCGCTCCTCCGTGGAGCTCGTCCGAGGCCACAGCGGGCGGCGGAAGACGGTACGTATCCGCGGAGTGAGCGCCGAGCAAGCGAGGCAGGCCTTGGGCCTGGGGTAAGGCGTTGTCGGTTGTCGGTTATGGGTTGTCGGTAGAACCCCGCGACCGGAAAGCAAGCGGGGAGCCTCAGCCGTGGGCGACCAGCCTCGGTGCTCTCGGTCTTTCTACTGAAAACCGATAACCGGAGACCGAGAACTCGTAACTATCCTTCCGCTTCTTCCTTATACCCGCACCCCTTCCGCGGGCAGCGCACCGTGGTGCCCTGCTTTCCCACCTTCTCGACCAGGAACGGGTTTCCGCACTGCGGGCACTCGCGCGCGATGGGGCGGTCCCACTGGGCGTAGTCGCAGCCGGGATACCGGTTGCAGGCGTAGAAGGTCCTGCCGCGTTTGCTCCGCTTCTCGACGAGCTCGCCCCCGCAGTTCTCCCGCGGGCACGGAACTCCCGTCCCAACCGCCCGGGTATACCGGCACTCGGGGTACCGGGCGCACGCCACGAACCGCCCGAAGCGACCCTTCTTGATCATGAGGTCGGAGCCGCAGTCGGGGCACGCCTCGCCGAGGAGCTCGCCCTCGATGATGCGGATCGTGCCGTCGGGTCCGCGCTCGAACTCCTTGGTCGTCCGGCACTCCGGATAGCCCGAGCAGGCCAGGAAGAAGCCGTTTCGCCCCCACCGGATGACCATCGTCTTCTCGCACCGGGGGCAGGGGACGTCCGTGGGCTCCTCCCGGGTCTTCACGTTCACCATGTCCCGGCTCGCGCGCTCCAGCGTCGCCGAGAAGGGACCGTAGAAACTCTTCAGGAGGTCCCGCCACGGGCGCTTCCCTTCCTCGACCCCGTCGAGGGCGGCCTCCATCTGCGCCGTGAAGCCGACGTCGAGCACCTCGGGGAAGTTGACCACGAGCAGGTCGTTGACGAGGATGCCGAGATCCGTGGGCACGAACCTCCGCTCCACCATCTCCACGTAGCCCTTGTCCCGGAGGGTCGAGAGGATCTGTGCGTACGTCGACGGGCGGCCGATCCCCTGCTCTTCGAGCTCCTTGACCAGGGTCGACTCCGTGAAGCGCGGCGGCGGCTGCGTGAAGTGCTGGTCGGCCGTGACCTTCAAGAGCTTCAGCGTCTCGCCCGCTTCGAGGTCCGGTAGCGCGGCACCCTCCTCTCCCTCCTCCTCCGGCTCGTCGACGCCCTCGACGTAGACCGCCATGAAGCCCTTGAACTTCAGGATGGACCCCGTGGAACGGAAGAGGTGAGTCCCGGCCTCGATGTCGAAAGTCGTCTGGTCGTAGAGGGCCGGCTTCATCTGACAGGCGACGAAACGGTCCCAGATGAGCTTGTAGAGCCGGTACTGATCGGCTTCGAGGTAGGGCTTGCAGCGCTCGGGCGTGTGCTCCATGGAGCTCGGGCGGATCGCCTCGTGAGCGTCCTGCGCACCCTTCTTCACCTTGTAGTGCACCGCTGAGGCCGGGAGGTACGCCGCCCCGTAGACGTCGCGGATGTGCTCGCGGCAGGCGGCGAGGGCCCCCTCGGAGAGCCGGGTGGAGTCCGTCCGCATGTAGGTGATGAGGCCGACCGGCTGGCCCTCGATGTCCACGCCTTCGTAGAGCCTCTGGGCCAGCGTCATCGTCTTCCTGGCCGAGAAGCGGTGCTTCCGGAAGGCGTCCCGCTGGAGCGTCGAGGTGATGAAGGGCGGGGCCGGGTGTCGCTTCTTCTCCTTGCGTTCGACGGTCTTGAGGACGAAGGGCTCCCCGGCGGCGGCAGCCCGCAGGGCCTCGGCTTCCGCGCCCGTCTTGAGCTTCGGGTCCTTTCCACCCGTCTTCCGCAACTTCGCCGTGAACGGCGGCGGGTTGCGGCCCTCCAGCTCGGCGCCGATCGTCCAGTACTCCTCGCTGACGAAGGCCTTCACCTGGCGCTCGCGGTCGGCGACGAGCCGCAAGGCCACGGACTGCACCCGGCCGGCGGAGAGGCCCCTTCGCACCTTGTCCCAGAGGATCGGGCTGATTTGATAGCCCACGAGTCGATCGAGGATCCTGCGCGCCTGCTGGGCGTTGTAGCGGTCCTCGTCGAGCTTGCCGGGATGGGAGAGCGCCTCCTTGACGCCGCTCTTCGTGATCTCGTGGATCATGACCCGGTAGATCGGCTTCTGGGTCTTCTTCGGCGCGATCTCCTCGGCGATGTGCCAGGCGATCGCCTCCCCCTCGCGATCCGGGTCGGGGGCCAGGTAGATGACGTCGGCCTCCTGCGCGGCCTTCTTCAGCTCCTGGAGCACCTTTCCCTTGCCCCGGATGACGCCGTAGTGGGGGGTGAAGTCGTCGACGTCCACGCCGAGCTCGCTCTTGGGCAGATCCTTCACGTGCCCGACCGAGGCTTCGACGCGGAACTCGTTGCCGAGATACCCCTTGAGGGTTCTGGCCTTGGCCGGGCTTTCGACGATGAGCAGGGATTTCGCCATGGATGGTTCGTCTCTTCGAATCGCCGGCGGCTCAGCCGCCGGGCCAAACGCTTCAGTGGTGGATTCGGTCGATCTCGCCCTGGAGGAGACGGGCGCAGACCGAGCCGGTGCCGAGGCCGCCCGCCTCCAGGAGCACGGCAACGAGCACGCAGAGCTCCTCCACACCGATCTCGGGCACGTCGAGCTTCAGCGCCTTCTCGTAGACCAGCTCCCGGAACGTTTCGTCCAGGATGCCCCCCTTCTCGAGGCGCAACAGGAGCCCTCTCGCGGCAGGCGTGAACTTGAGCGCCTCTTCGCACGTGGGGACCCGCAGCGAAGTCGACGGGGCGGCCATCATGCCCCGCCACGGTCTCGGAAAAGACGCCAGGCTCCTCATCCAGGTGAGGGCCCTCTCCACGTCGGGGGCGGAGAAGCCCGCATCGAGCAGCTCGTCGAAGAGCTCGGTCGCCCGTTCGGGACTGCCGGCGTCGAGCCCGTAGCGGCGAAACATGTATGCCATGACCTCGAACATCTATCCTATCCTCTTCCGTTCAAGCGGGAGTAACGCTTGCCGGGCCACTCCTCCGCCAGTCCCTGAAGACACAGCTCCATCAATCCTGCCCCGGTCTGGGAGGCCGGCAAGCGCGCCCGCTCCGCCAACTCGTCGATGTGCAGCGGGGCTTCGTCCAGCGCCTTCCAGATCCCGACGAGCTCGTCGGAGACCGCCGGCGGCTCCTGCCGGCTGGCTGCCTGCGGAGCTCTCGAGCGAGCTCTCGGCAGCTCTTCGAGGACGTCTTCGACGCCCTCCACTAGCGTCGCTCCCGATCGCAGCAGCCGGTGGGCTCCGCGCGAGTGGACGGTACCGGGCAGCCCCGGCACCGCGAAGACCTCCCTGCCCTGCTCCAGCGCTGCGCTCGCGGTGATGAGCGATCCGCTCTTCTCGGCCGCCTCCACGACCACGACTCCCAGGGAGAGTCCGCTGATGATCCGGTTCCGGCGGGGAAAGTGATGCGCGAGAGGTGGGCTGCCCAGGGGGAGCTCGCTCAGCCAGGCGCCGTGCTCCCGCAGCGACGCCGCCAACTCCCGGTTCCACTCAGGATATACGATGTCGAGGCCGGAGCCGAAGACGGCGATCGTGCGCCCTCCTCCCTCTACGGCGCCCCGGTGGGCCGCGGCGTCAATGCCCTGGGCGAGCCCGCTCACCACGGTCACGCCCTCCCGGACGAGTTCCCGGGCGAGTCTCCGGGCGAATCGGAGCCCGTGCGCACTCGCTCCCCGGCTGCCGACGATCGCCACCGCCGTCTCATCCCGCGGCTCCAGAGACCCGGAAACGTACAGGAGAGCCGGCGGATCGTGGACGGCGGCGAGGAGCTTCGGGTACTCCGGGTCGCCGAACGGGAGGAGCCGAAACCCGAGCCGCGCCACGGCGTCGGCGGCGCGGCGTGCTCCCTGCCAGTCGAGCGGTCCGCAGAGGGCTTCGACCGCCGCGGGTGGTATCCCCGCGCGGGAGAGGCCGCTTCTGCCGGCCCGCAGCGCCGCCCCCGCGGAACCGAAGGCCTCCACCAGGAGCTTGAAGCTGCGGTCCCCGACCTTCGCCGACCGCGAAATGACGAGCGCCTCGACCCAGCCGTCGCGTCCCAAGCCCCCTCCTGACGATTCTCGGCCCGCCGGGGGGCATACGTTATCCGCTCAGTTCCGCGAATGCAAGTTTCGCCAGTGCCCTGTGCGGTTAGTCCGTGCATCGCAACCAGCAGGGCCGCGGCTGGGGGCGGCAAAAACTTTCCAAACGGGACGCTCGGCCGGGCACGGGGACGCCGGCGTCAGAGGAACGACACGGGATCCACGTCGGCGTGGATCCGGACCTCTCTGCCGGGACGGACCGTGTCCGCTCCGAAGAGGCGCCGGATCAGGGCCTGGACCGGCCCGGGCTCCGCGCCGGGAGCTCGGAGCAGCACCTGGACGCGAAACCGGTTCCGGAGGCGCTCGATCGGGGCGGGCGCCGGCCCCAGCACGTCGACGCCGA
>JACRCS010000120.1 GCA_016218905.1 Deltaproteobacteria bacterium | reverse complement strand
TGAACGCGCCCTCCTGACAGGCGTCGTTCAGGAGCATCTTCTCTCCGGTCCGGAAGACGTAGCGGACGATCGCCTTGCAGAGGTCTCCGGCCGCTTCGAGCTTCCGGCCCAAGGCCTTTGCTTGCCCCCCAACGTCGCTCTCCGCTCGGACGACCAGGTCCCCTTCCTCTTCCATCAGAAGATAGCCGTGCTGCGCCCCTGAGCTCTCGATGAGCACATCCATTACCTTCTTCAGCAGGGCTTCCTGCTCCATCTCGGCAGAGATGGCGAGCGAGCACTTCATGAGATATTCGACATCCAGGTCGGGCAGCGTAGTAGTAGCAGTAGCAGTAGTAGCACTAGTAGTAGTAGCGAAAAGGTCTTCCGCCAGCGCTTCCGAGAGCTTCGCCTCCTTCTTTTCCGCCCGGCATTTCCTGTACAGGCGCAAAGCCTCGGTAAAGTAAATGCTCCCGGAATTCCGGCCGGACCGATCGAGAAGCTTGGCAAAGCATTCGTGGAGATGCCCTTCGAGAAGGACATATCCTTGCTCATGCGCGCCGTCGATGGCGTCGAGGTAGAGAGCCCTCGCGGCTTTGAATTCCCCGGTGACTCTTTCCAGCTCGGCATAGAGGAAAGCGAGGTAGGGCTTCAACGAAGGCCCCAAGGCGGCCCATCTCTCGATCTGCTCCATCATGGGCCGGATCTCGGCCATCAGCTCGGCCTGCCTGCTGTATCCCTTTCCCCTTTCGTACAAGCTGATGGCATTCAATGCCCAGAGGACGTGCCACTGCCTTTTCAAAATGCTGTTGGAAAAGCCGGCAAGGTACTTTCTGCCTTCGACTAGGCACTGCCGAGCTTCTTCCGCTTCTCCCAGATAGCAGTGTGCAAAAGCCCTGAGGACGTAGTAGCTTCCGAGAGAAACGACGTGGTTGTCCTGCTCCCATTGGGCCAGCTTGCCTTCCAAAGACAGCGGCGCGGGGTCCTTCTTCATCGGCTCGACCCAGCCCGCCTGCACCGCTTCGGCGAGGCCTGTGGCGATTCCCAGATGGTATCTGGTGGAGAACTCGAAGCACTCCTTGGCATGCTCCTCGACGGCCGGCAGGTCCGCTCCCTGCAGCGCCAGGTTCCACATGAGGGGGCCGTAGGAATAGCCGGCGTTGTTCAGGTCGCCGCAGCTTTTCCCACAATGGATGGCCTTGAGGCTGTAAGCGGCGACGTCTCCCGGGTGGCTCCTCGAATGCATGAGGGTGACTACGGCTCCCGTCAAGCACTTCGTCGCGCCGAAGGTATTGGGATATCTTGCGGCCAGGTCATAGGTGAGATCTTCGTACGCGAAGGATTGCTCGTACTGTTCGTGCTCCGCAAAGTAGATCGCCATGGCCGTGAAAGCGTACATGACGGCTTCGTCCATGCCCGCCGACAGGCAGTGGAGCGTCGCCTGCGCCCCTACGAGATAGAGCTCAGGCACGCGTCCGGAAAGATACAGGTCGGCGAGAAGCTCGCTGTAGAAGGCGTGCTCGACTTGGGCTTTCCGGCCTGTGGCAAAAGGCATCTCCAGAAAGGTCTTTCGGACATCGATGCCCCTTGACGCGATCTCGCCGATGAGCTCCTCCCTCTTCTTGTTCACCTCCGCAGGATCCTCGGGGATGGCCTTGCGGAAATAGGCAAGGCCTCGGTTCGCCGTCTCGATGGCCTTTATGAAGTTGCCGATGGAGGACAAAGAGGCTGCCTGCTCGGCCAGGGCTTCCGTCTTGTCCAGGTCGGTTGCAGCATGATCCAGCAGGTGGTTGATCAGTCTTTCGGACTCCTCGAAGTTACCGCACATGAGCTCGGTTTTTGCCGCCTTCTGATAGATCCGGAAGGTCCGCTCGTAGTGGCCGGCGCCCCAGCAGTCCTTCGGCAGGAGCTCTCGAGCGAGCTCGAAATACTCGTTTGCCGCCTCCGTGGCCAGGGAATCCAGCGCCTTGTTGCCCGCATGGTAATTGAGGTCCGACAGCGCATACGCCGCGTCGGGGTCGAGACTGCCCTCCCTCCCGAGGTTGAGGTGGGAGACGATCGCAAAGAGGTTATCGAGCCTTTCGACGTCCGCATTGGCCGGGACGGCGGCGACAAGATGGTTTCCGATCTGCCGATGGATATGGCGGCGCCGTTCGGGAGTGAGGGCGGACAGAGCCGCCTCCTGGACGCGGTCGTGGATGAACTGGAGCTGATTCCTGTTCTCCATGAGCAGGCCCTGTTCCAGGGCGGGCTTGAGCATCCGGAACGTTTCCGTCAGGGTCATTTCCCTGACCAGGGAAACCTCAGCGGGCAAGAAGGTGTTGCCCATGCACGCGCAATACTCGAGCAGGGTAACGAGCTCCGGCGGGAGCTTTTGAATTTTCGAGACGAAAAGGCCGACAACGGTGGCCGGCATGCTGGACCGGCGGACGCTTTCCATGTCCCACCGCCACTCTCCTTCTTCATTGAGGAGGAGAACGTCCTCATTGTGGAGGAACGACAGGCTCTCACTGACGAAGAGCGGATTCCCCTCCGTCAGACCTGTTATGAAATCCGACAGCGCGCCTGTACGCGAAAGGGGAGAGTCGAGAATGTAAGACACCATCTCGTGGCAATGCTCGGGCGCCAGCGGGCCGAGCCTGATTTCCTTCAGGGGCTCGCCGCTCTCTCTTGCGCTCCGGATGAGCTTCGTCAGAGGATGGCTCGGATCCACTTCGTTATGGCGGTAAGCTCCCAAGAAAAAGAGATAAGGGTGATCCTTGTAATTGGAGAAGATGTTCGACAGGAAGTCAAAAGATGCGGTATCGCACCATTGAAGATCGTCTATGAAAAGGGTAAGAGGGTTCTCCTCTCCGGCGAGGCTCGCGAGGAACCGGTCGAACAGGTCATGGAACCGGTTCAGTGCTTCGACGGGTGGAAGCGGCTTGACCTCGGGTTGCCGCCCGATCAGGAATTCCAGCTCCGGGATCACATCCGTCAGGACCTTCCCGTTGTCGCCGACGGCCAACAGGACCTTCGTCTTCCAAGCTTCCGTTCTCTCGTTGCTCTCGGTCAGAAAGGCCCGCACGAGGTTTCTGAACGCCTGGATGAGGGAGCTGTAGGGAACGTTCTTCTGGTAGATGTCGAATTTCCCGGAGGTGAAGTAGCCCCTGTGCTTCACGATGGGCTTCTGGAGCTCTTGGATGAGGCGGGTCTTCCCGATGCCCGGCAGCCCCGATACGAAGAGCGAGCGGAATGCCCCCCGGGCCGCCTGTTCGTATTCGTCGAGGATGATTTCGGCTTCCCTGTCGCGGCCGACCATCTTCGATATGAAGGCAGTCCTGTGGGCATGAACGCGGCTTTCCAGGGCGAATTCCCCGATGGTGCCGGAAGCCGAATACTCCGACCCGCACCTCGCGAGGTCTGCAAGAAGCCCGCTTGCGCTCCGGTAACGCTTCTCTGGCTCCTTGAGGAGGAGCTTGGCGACGATGTTGCTCAGCGCAGCCGGGATCTCCGGATCCAATTTGTGAACGCTGAGGGCTTCCTTGGCGAGGTGAAAATGGATCAATTCGAGGGGGTCATCGGCAAAGAAGGGGAGGCGGCCGGTCAGCATCTCGTAGAACACGATGCCAAGAGAATAGAAGTCCGATGCGAAGACTACCCTGTGGTTGATGCGCCCGGTCTGTTCCGGGGACGTATATGCAAGGGTTCCCCTGATGAAAGAAGGGTCATAGATGAAATGGCTGACGTCCCTCACATCCAATGCGCTGATGAAGTCGATCAGACGGACATTGAGGGCACTGTCGATCAAAATATTGTTGGGCTTGACTCCTCCGTGGATAATTCCTCCTTCGTGGACCTCCTCCAGAGCCTTGGCGAGCCCGCAAGCTATGCCGAAGAAATCAATCAGAGAAATCCTCGAACCGCCTTCCAGCCGGGACTTGAGGGGTGCGCCATCAAAAAAATCCTGGGTTACGAAGCAGACCCCGTCTTTGTCACCAAAAGAAAGTGGGGTAAGGACCAGGGGCGCGTTCAGGACCTTGAGGTGTTCGATCTTCTGAACGATCTGGGTCTTCTTGTATTCGGATAGGTGGTCCGCCCTCAGAACCTTTAGGGTCAACGGCCGTTGTGGCTCCTTCTTGTGGTAGGCCTTGTAAATCGTGGACTGGGGAGCCTCGGCAATCTTCTCTACGAGTTCATAGTTTGAGATTACCATTATGCTCTCCGCTGGGATTGACGCGCCTACACGGGCCGAACACGAGATTGATCGCGCAGGAGAACAGCACCGCGCAAAGAGGATCGCGGGCAGGCCGGCAGAAGGGCTTGGCGTTCGCCATTTGGCTCCCGAGAGGCAGAAATGGGGGGAGGAAGACGGGTGTAGTGTACTCCAAAACAGTTAAGTTTCGACGGTGCGGCCGGCGGCCGGATCTGCAACGTTCCCCCGCCACCGGGAGAGAACTTCGGCGGGATGATACGGCCAAACGAGCGAGGGGCCGGAGCAGCGGCTCCGACCCCTTTTGCGCTCAGCCGCCCGCGCAGGCGCGGCAGCCCGGTCCTACTGCTTGTGGCACTTGTCGCAGTCGCCGCCTACGCTGAAAGCGTTCGACCCGTCGTGGCAGGCGCCGCACGACTTGCCCTTCTCCATCTCCTCCATGGTCGCCTTGTTGGCGCCGCGCTTGGCCTTGAAGACCTTCGGATGACAGGAGTCGCAGCCGGCCACGTCCGTGTGGAACTCGTGGGAGAAGGTCACGTCGCCGTTCTCCTTCTCCTTGAAGACGACGTTGCCGATGCCGTGGCAACTCGCGCAACTGCCGGTCACGCTGAACGCCTTCTTGCCGTTGTGACAGGCCCCGCACGACTTGCCGCTCTCCATCGCCTTCATGGTGGCGTGGTTGCTGTTGGCCTTCTTCTGGAAGAGGCCGGGATGGCAGGCACCGCACTGGAACATCCCACTGTGCGCGCTGTGGCTGAAGACGACCTTTCCGACGTCCTTCGTCTGGATGGCGACTTCGTCCACCATCTGCATCCCGCCCATCCCGCCCATCCCTTCCATTCCCACGGCGTAGACGACGAGAGGGGTGCAAGACACCAGCAGCGCCAGGACCAGGTAGCGGGTCTTCGACATGTGCCTCCTCCAAATCGGTCGCTCGGCGACGTGTACGCCGGAGAGCCGAAACGGCGCCGGTCAGCGTTTCGCCTTCGGATCCACCACCTCGACGCTCGGCACGAAGTAGATCATGTCGAAGGTCCGGTTCAAGGTCTTGCTGTGGAACCCGGGCATGGGGGCTCCAGCGGGAACGACGACGGTATCGCCCTTCTTCACCTTGAACTTGGGCGCGGCGGCCCAGACGGGCGTGCCGCTCACGTCGAACTTGACGTAGGTGTAGTTGGCCGCGTCCATGGTCTCGAGCACCTTGCCCTTGCCCCCGTTAGGTGCCTGGGCGGCTGCCTGCTGCGGCTGGGCGGCCTTCTGGCCGGCGTTGGGTTTGGTCTCCTTGGACGCGGCCCGGGCGGTGACGGCCCCCGCGACAAAGGTGGCGGCGCAGGCGAGGACGAGCAGTGCGGAAACCTTCTTCTTCATGATTCTCCTCAGGTGGTCAAAAGAACATCGGCCCGGGCACGATCCCGCGGCCGAACGAGGGCTCTTATACGCTTTGCTCCTCTCGGGGCCAAGACGAAATTGAAAAGCTTCCAAACTACGGCACGCCCGACCGCCGGCGCTTCGCAGCTCGCTTATCGGCCCGCGACGGGGAAGCGGCAAGGGAACTGTTCTTCGCCGTCGGCGGGCATCCTTAACCCAGCACCGGCTTCGGGATCGGGGCGCCCGAAATCGCGGCCTGGAGGCCGCTCCCACAGAACCTGACGTCGGGCTGCGCCCGAAGCGCGGCCTGACAGGAGCCGAGCCGGGCTCGGGTCTCCAGCCCTCGAGCGCCTCTAGCTCAGGAGGTGTTCGGCGGTCTCGTCCCGGTGCTTTCGCAGGTACGGCACGAAGGGGGTTCCTCCCGTGCCGACTGTCGTCGGGTTCTTGGCGTCCCGCTGGGCCTGGAGCTGGATGTAACGGCCGGCGTACTCCACGTGGCGGGTCCGGAAGCGGCCGAGGAGTTCGACGCAGCCGTTGTAGGCGGCCTTGAGGCCCGGTTGTGCGCTCCGGCCCGCTACGAAGCCGCGGATGGAAGGGCCCGCCTCGACGGCCTCCACGAACGCCAGGTGCGAGGGCGGCATATACCGGCGCAGCTCGGTCAGGAAGTGGCGCAGCTCGTCCTCCCGGTGGACGATGCCGAGGGCGGCGTCGAGGCAGGGGACGAGGCCGGTCTGGGCGCCCGTCTCTCCCCGGAAGGCCACGGGCCTTCCGCCGTACTCCTCGACTCCCTCGTAGACCACCCCCTCGGGGAGCGCCGGATGGTCCTTCCAGCCGTGGAGGTAGGGCCTCACCCGGTGGTAGTAGACGTAGGGATCGCAACGCTCCGGCATCCGATCGAGGGTGGCGTCCATGGCCTCCAGGGCGCGGGCGACCTCTCCCAACTCCGCTTCCAGCGCTCGGGCGTCACCTGTGCGGACGGCCGCCTGGGCACGGGGGATCGCTCGCAGGGCGGGCGCGGCCTTCGCCTCGATGTCGATGTGCACGAGAACGAACCACTCCTCGTCGAGTCCGCCGAGGAAGTTCTGGAGGAGGACGACGTTCCCGAGCTCGATGGGCCCCTCGGGATCCAGCCTGCGCCAGTTGGAGAGCGCGTAGGAGGCATAAGAGAGGACGGGAGGCCGGCCGAGCCGGAGGGCCACGGCGTGCCAGGGCATCGCGAGCACCCGGGGAAGCGCCGCCGCGGGCTCCTTCCCGCCCCAGACATAGCCGTGCCCGAAGTACGATAGGAGGAGCATCGCCCGTTCGAGCTCGGCCCGGGTCCGCAGCGGCGAGGGATCGAGGAGAGGCAGCGCCTCGACGTGCCTGCGCAGCGCGCCGGCGGCGAACACCTTGGGCAGCTCCGCCGCGAGCGCCTCCCACGCGCTGTACCTCGCCGGGAGCCTGCGCAGCGGATCCGGGCGCGGGAGAAAGCCGCGCTCGGGATCGACGTCGTACCGGGTCGACTTGCGCGGGACCGAGCCGCCGCCCTTCCTCAGCACCGGTAATCCGCCCCGAAGAGTGCCTCGAGCCGGAAAAAGATCGACCCGGCGGGCCGGAAGTTGTCCGTCCGCGGCCAGACGCTCGTCGGCTGGATTTCGTAGAAGAGCCAGGGTCGGATGAGCCGCCCCCGGAACCCGATGCTCGCCTCGTACTGGCTTGTCCGGATCGAGGGGCTCGTGACGCCCCGAACGGCGGCCGTATAGACCAGGGCGTAGTCCGGGCCGAGACTCTGGAAGAGCGACGCGGCCTGGAGGAGCGAGAGCCCCTCCTCTTCCTCCTCCCACCTCGCCTCCGACGTGAGGCGCAAGAGGCCCTCGGTCCAGATCGCCCTCTCGAGCTCGACCGTCGTCGTCTCGCCGAGGCCCCGGGAGGTGAACCAGAACACCCGCTGGGTGCCGCGAAGGATCCAGTCGCCGAGGGCGAAGGTGCGCCGCACCCGCACCCGCGCGAAGGGGTCGGGCGGCCAATTGAGCTTCACTCCGGCGTCCGCGGTGAGCTTCCAGCCCGGCGGCACCTTGGGGGCGAGCCGCACCGCCGCGTTGTAGTTGGAGGCCTGGGTCTGCGGCTGGAGGGCCTCGGCGACCTGGAGCTGCCCGTCCTCCTCCAGGTCCTCGTCCAGGTCGCTCTCCAGGAGGAAGTTGAAACGCTCCCGCGAGTAGGGCAGGTCGAGCTTCAACCGCACCTTGCTGACGAAGCGGAACTCCCGGTTCTCCCTCCACTCCACGCCCGCGCCGAGCCGCAGCGTGCTCCGGGTCGACTCCTCGTACGCCCGCTCGCCGCCGAAGAAGGCGTCGATCCGGCGCGAGAGCGCATCGACCTGGCCGGAGACCGCGCCGTAGAAGGGCTCGCTCCAGCTTCCGCCGGGCGTCTCCGGCGTCGCGGGCGCTTCCGGAGGGGCCTCGGCCGGCTCCGCCGCGGCCGAGGGAAAGGGGAGCCAGGGAGCTCCCAGGAGCGTGGCCCCGAGGAGGATGCGCGGCACGGCCGACCGGACGGGGCGTTTCATGGTGCCTCCCTTCTTCGGTCGCGCGATTCCCGCGCGACGCCGGGAGTATACCAGCACCGTGGAAGTCCGCATTTCGGGTTGTCGGTTGGCAGTTATCGGTTATCAGTTGAAAGTCGTCAGACGTCAGCGGAACCGATAACCGATAACCGACAACCGACAACCGATGACCGTACATTGTGACGGCGGCGAAGCCACGCAGGTGACGTCCGAGGGCGCCGGGCGACCCACGGCCCGGCCACGCGCGCTCGTCATCGCGCTCCTCCTCTGCGCTTGGGGCACGGGAGTTCCGCCCGCGGCCGCGGATCGGCCGGCGAAGGCTGACCTCGTGATCGGAGTGAGTCAGTTCCCCTCGACGTTCCACCCCAACGTCGAGTCCATGGCCGCCAAGGCGTACATCCTCGGCTTCACGCACCGCCCCTTCACGGCCCACGACCCGAAGTGGCGGCTCGTCCCCATGCTCGCCGTGGACCTGCCGACGATCGAGAACCGGGGCGCGGTGCCCGAGCTCGCCCCGGGCGGAAGGCGTGGGGTCGCGGTGACCTATCGGATCCAGCCGAGGGCCACCTGGGGCGACGGAACCCCGGTGACGACCCGCGACGTCCTCTTCGCCTGGCGGGTGGGGCGAAACCCGCAGAGCGGGGTCGCCAACGTAGAGTTCTACCGCAGCGTCTACCGGGTGGAGGTCGTCGACGAGAAGACCTTCACGCTCCACTACGACCGCCTCACGTTCGACTACAACGCCCTCCCCCAGTTCAACGTCCTGCCGGCGCACCTCGACGAGAAGAACTTCGCCGACCCGGCCAACTACAAGAACCGCACGGCGTACGACACCGACCGGACGAATCCCGGTCTCTACTTCGGTCCCTACCGCATCGCCCAGGTCTCTCCCAACGTTCAGGTCGTGCTGGTGCCGAACCCGACCTGGTGGGGAGAGAAGCCCGTCTTCCGGCGCATCGTGGTGCGGGTGATCGAGAACACGGCGGCGCTGGAGGCGAACCTCCTCTCCGGGGCGATCGATATGATCGCCGGTGAGGTCGGCTTCACGGTGGACCAGGCCTTCGCCCTCGAGCGCCGGCAGGGGGCGCGGTACCGGTTCCTCTACCGCGCGGGGCTCTTCTACGAGCACATCGACCTGAACCTCGACAACCCCTTCCTGAAGGACCTCCGCGTCCGGCAGGCCCTCCTCTACGCGGTCGATCGGGAGGGCGTCTCGCGCCACCTCTTCGGCGGCCGCCAGCCGGTCGCCCACACGTTCCTGAACCCGCTCGACGCGGGAGCGGCCGCCGGGCTTCGGCAGTACGGCTACGACCCGCAGAAGGCCGCGAGCCTCCTCGACTCGGCCGGCTGGCGCCGCACCGGGGACGGCATCCGCCGAAACGCTCGGGGCGAGCGGCTCGCCCTGGAGTTCAGGACGACGGCCGGCAACCGGACTCGAGAGCTCGTGCAACAGGTCTTCCAGAACCAGTGGAAGCGGATCGGGGTCGACGTGAGGATCCGCAACGAGCCGGCGCGCGTCTTTTTCGGGCAGACGCTCGCCCGCCGCAAGTTCGGCGCCCTGGCCCTCTACGCCTCCATCACCTCGCCGGAGAGCGTCCCCCGGAGCCGGTATCACTCGTCGGAGATTCCCACCGCCCGGAACGGCTTCGCCGGTCAGAACTACGCCGGCTTCCGGAGCGCGGAGGCCGACCGCCTGATTCCCGCCATCGAGGAGGAGCTCGATCCGAAGAAACGAAAGAGGCTCTGGCGCGCCCTCCAGGAGCTGTACGTGGAGGAGCTCCCGACGCTCCCGCTCTTCTTTCGGGCGGAGCCGTACATCCTTCCCTTGTGGCTGCGCAACGTGGTACCCACCGGGCACGAGAACCCGACGACGCTCTGGGTGGAGAAGTGGAGGGTCCAGCCGTGACTCGCCTCCTGGCGGGCCGTGCCGTCCAGTCCGCCGTCGTGCTCCTCCTCGTGTCCTTCGCGGTCTACGGGCTCATGGGGCTCATGCCCGGCGACCCGGTGGACCTCATGTTGAGCTCCAACCCGCACCTCACGTCCGCCGACGTCGAAAACCTGCGCCGGCTCTACGGCGTCGACCGGCCGATCCTCGAGCGCTACGGCCGGTGGCTCTCCGCGGCGCTCCAGGGGGACTTCGGGTACTCGCGCCTCTACGCGAGGCCGGTGCCGGAGGTCCTCCTGCCCGCGCTTCGGAACACGGTCCTGCTCCTCGGGTCGAGCTTCGCCCTCTCCTTCACCCTGGCGCTCGTCCTGGGCGTCCTGGCGGCCAGCCGTTCCGGGGGGCCGCTCGACCGCTGCGTCAACCTGATCGCGTTCTCCGGGACCTCGGTTCCTTCCTTCTGGCTCGCCCTCCTCCTGATACTGGTCTTCGCGGTGGGTCTCGGCTGGCTCCCGGCAAGCGGCGTCTCGCTCGAGGGAGCGGGCGGGTGGCAGTGGGCGAAATCGCTCCTGCTGCCCGCGGCGAACATCACGATCCTGAGCCTGGGACCGCAGCTTCGCTACGTGCGGGCCTCGATGCTCGAGACCCTGCGGCTCGACTTCATCCGCACCGCGAGGGCGAAGGGAGTGGGCGAGCGCCGCATCCTCTGGGTGCACGCGCTCCGGAACGCGCTCATCCCGATCATCACCGTGGTCGCCCTCGAGTTCGGGACGATCTTCTCGGGCGCGCTGGTGACGGAGACGATGTTCGCCATCCCCGGCATGGGCAGGCTGATCTTCGACAGCGTCATGGGCAACGACTACAACCTGGCCCTCGTGGCGTTGCTCTTTGCCACGGCCCTGACGCTCTTCATGAACCTCGTGGCCGACCTCCTGTACGCCTGGGCCGACCCGCGGGTGTCGTTGCGATGAAAGGCGGGGCTCCTTCCCGGCTCTCCCGCTTCCGGCGGCACCGCCTGGCCGCCGCGAGCGCCGTCTTCGCGCTCCTGCTGGCCGCCGCGTGCCTGGCGGCCCCGCTCCTGGGAACCCTCCTCGGCGCCGACGCGGAGACGGTGGACCTCGCGACGCGCTTCGCAGGCCCGAGCGCGGCGCACCTGCTCGGGACGGACGAGCTCGGGCGAGACGTCCTCTTGCGGCTCCTCTACGGGGGAAGGGTGTCGCTCTTCGTCGGCGTTACCACCGCGCTCACGGCCGCAGCGCTGGGAACGGTGATCGGGCTTCTGGCCGGCTACTACGGGGGAGTCGCGGACCGGGTGCTGATGCGCCTCACCGACGGCGTGATCGCGCTCCCCCTTCTGCCGCTCCTGATCGTGCTGGCCGCGGCCGACCCGGCGAAGCTCGGCCTGCCGGCGGCCGTCCTCCGGTCACCGCTCCTCGACCTCTTCCGCATCGTCGCCATCGTGGCCCTGGTGGGCTGGACGACGGTGGCCCGGCTCGTGAGGGGGGCGACGCTCAGCCTGCGGGAGCGGGAGTTCGTGCTCGCCGCCAGGGCCCTCGGGGCGAGCGGGCTTCGAATCATGACGGTCCACCTCCTGCCGAACCTCCTCGCGCCGGTCGTGGTCGCCACCGCGCTCTCCACGGGAGCGGTCATCCTCGCCGAGTCGGTCCTGAGCTTCCTCGGTCTCGGGATCCAGCCGCCGATCCCGAGCTGGGGGAACCTCCTCACCAACGCCCAGCAGACGCTCTGGGAGGCGCCGGCGCTCGCCGTCTACCCCGGCCTGCTCATCTTCGCCACGGTGGCGGCCTGCAACCTCATCGCGGACGCCCTCCAGGCGGCGCTGAACCCGAGCCCGGGAGAGCGGCGGGGGTAACGGAGGTCGTAGGCGTCAGGGCGTCGGTCAGGAGCTTGATCCCGCGCTGAGAGCTGTCGACCGACTCGGTCAGCGACCTCCTCGCCGCCTCCGGGTTGTGGAACCCGTCCGAGTTCTCGGCCGTCCACCACTCCCAGTAGACCTGCGCCGCGTCGTGGAGGCGCATCGCCTCCTTGAGGGTCTCGGGAGCGATGCCCGCCGCCTTGGCGCGCGCGAAGGTGTCGATGAACTGGCCAAGCCAGAACTCCGCCTTGGTGATCTTCCCCCGGATGTAGTTCTGGATCGCGTCGACCTGGTACTCCGATTCCTCGGGTGTCCAGGTCGGGTGACAGCGGCTACAGGTGTCCTTGAGCATGTAGCGGGCGCTGCGCTGCCCGTGCCAGGTGTAGGTGACGCCGCCCTCTTTCAGCTTCGGCATGTGGCAATCCTGGCACTCGACCCCCGCCCTCTCGTGCCGGCTTCCCCAGTAGGTCTCGGTCTCCGGATGCTGGAGCTTGTTGAGGTTGGCGCCCGTGGTCGCCTGTTTGAAGTCCTTGAAGCCGACGGCCTCCATCTTCTTCAGATAATCGAACACGTTGACCCACTGGATCAGGTTCGTCCTCCGGTCGTCCATCCCGATCTTCTGGTCCGGCTCCTTCCCCAGGCCGGGATTGCAGTTGTACTCGACGTGACACTGCGCGCACATGGTGTTGGAGTCGGGGCGGTTGAGGAGCCCGATGGCGCGAAAGCCGTCCCGGAAGGTCACCTTGGTCACGGTGATCTTGGCGCTCTTCTCCTTGTCGTAGGGGTAGGTGCCTTCTCCCCGATCGACGATCGCCTGGATCAGCGCGTCTCTCACGATGCGCGGCCCGGCGCCGTGCGGATCGTGGCACATGAAGCAGTTGATGGGGTGCTTCACCGAGCGGGCCAGGTCGACGACCTTCGACGTGCGGTCCCACTGCGCCCTCGGGTCCTTGTCGCCGAGGTACTTCCAGCGAAGGATCTGGTCCTGCGTCTTGCACTGGAGGCAGACCGGGTTGGCCGCCGTGGCGCTCTGGGCCATGAAGCTCTTCTGCTCGGAGGTGGCCGGCTCCCGGTCCACGAGGACGCTCCAGAGCTCCTTCTCGGAGCCCTTCGCGTCCGCGATCCGCGTCCAGTCCTTGAACTGGAACCGGCCCCCGTAGGCCCGATCCACGGTCAGGTGGTCGGCCAGCGCGAAGATGTGGCTCCGCGGCTCGTCGTGCTCCTTGGTGAAGCCGTGGGGCATGGAGAGCTTGTCGAAGAGGGGCGATCGGCTCTTGAACGTCGCCTTCTCGACCTTGGCCTTCGAGTTGAGGTTCGGCGCGACGAAGGACTCGTACTGCGCCTTGTGGCACCCTCCGCAGGCGGCGTGGTCGGTCCTCGTCCCCGGCCGGACGCCCTGGTCCTTCACGTGTTGCTCGGTCCCCTCGTGGCAGCTCGTGCAGTCGACGCGCGCGTGCTTGCCTCCCGCGTGGAGCTTCTCGATCTCGTCGTGGCACTCGTAGCAGGTCTTAGCCGCGGAGGCCGCCCTCGCCGTCGCGGGGGCGAGGGCGCCAAGCGCGAGGCCGAGGACGGCGGCTGCCGTCCCAATGGGGAGACGCGGAAGCACGGTTCGTTTCATGGCTCCTCCTTCTGCGTAGGAAGTGGTTCATCCGGGACCTCGCGCCGTTCCCGCGACGTACATCCGGTCCGCGCCAGCATACCGAAAGATGGCCCGAACGCTACTCCGCCACCGCGTGCTCTCCAGAGGGAGGCGGCGCGACGCTTCGGGTTGCCGGCCGAGGATGGCGGGCAGGCCGTCTTGAACGTCCGAGGGGCCGGACCTAGGGTGGAGGGGTAGAACACGGCGGCCCCGAGGATGGGCGCCCTTCGGCCGCCCACTGAGGGGCGAGAGGAGGTGAACCATGCACGGGAGAATCACGAGGTTGGCGGCCGCCCTGCTCACCGCGGCGGGGCTCGTCGGGAGCGGCGCTTCCCTGGCCGGCGCGGTCGACCCGAAGGTGGGCGAAGCGTTGATGCACACTCGTCAGGCGGTGTCGGAGGGTCACGCCGGACGCGCCCAGGGCGTGTCCGAGCACGCACGACAAGCGCTCGACATCGCCCAGGGCGTACAGGATCCGCACGCTACGGAAGCGGTCAAGCACCTGCAGGAAGCGGTGAAGGCAGGCGACGCGGGAGACGCGGCGTCCGGCTCGCTCCACGCGATGCAGGCGCAGCAGCATCTGGAGCAGGCGGGCGGCTGAGCGGAGTCGCTCTAGTACCCCGGCCGGGAGAGACGGCCCGGCCAACAAAGGCCACCCCGACAGGTGGCCTTTTTATTGCGACCTTCCGTCTGCTCGCGAGCTCTTCCATGAGCGGGCCGTTGACGTTAACGAGGGATCAACTTCGAACGGCTCCCCAAGACCAGTGGCCCCCGCCCCGGGTAAAGAATAGTAAAGTCCTGTAGTTATTGGTAAATCCAAGGACGCGGATGGTTGAAGCGGGTAGGGGCTGTGATTAGCTTCGAGGTTGATGGCGGGTTGGGGCGCGCCCCGTGGAACATAGTGCTCGACCCGAGAGTGAACGGACGCGCCGGAGGCGCTCTCCGAGCGCTCCAAGGAGGCAGCGATGGTCAAATGGGCAGCAGCTGCACTGGTCTTCGCCTTGGCCGGCGGGGCGAGCTCCGTACTCGCCTTCGACGCCGGCCGGTTACACGATTCCGCGCTCTTCCCGGCGCATCAGGTGCTCGAGCGTCAGCTCGTCGTGCCTGTGGACGGCGGCTACGGGTACGGACACCGTTCCTTCGTCCCGAGGGAGCGTGTCTTCGTCGTGCCGAAGGATCGCTTCTTCGCCCCGCGAGAGCGCGTCATCGTCGTGCCGAGGGATCGCTTCTTCGCACCGCGAGAGCGCGTCATCATCGTGCCGAGGGAGCGGTTCTTCGTGCCGAAGGAGCGCTTCTTCTTCCCGAAGGAGCACTTCTTCTTCCCCGGGCACACCTTTCCTCACTTCCACCGAAGCGGGATTCAGTTCCACATCGTTCTCTCCCCGTAAGGAGGGACCAGTGAGGGCGCCGGGCGAGGAGCGGAGACCTCCTTCCGCCGAGGAAGGGGGTCTTTGCTTTTCGGCGGAACGGACCGCCGAGGAACGAGGAAGTCCTTCCCTTCACATCGAACCTTGAACTCAGGTCACCCTTCTCACCTTCTCACCTTCTCACCTTCTACGTGATGATTTCTCTCGAACGCACGCCGCCCAATCCAGATTAATTGCTAGTTCTACTTCTGTTCTAAATCCATATCCAAGAGAGCTCTACGTAAACGTTCTGCTCCGCCTAAAACGGCGCGAGGCGACCATAGCCCTCGCCACGCCAGGGCCGTACGCGCGGTACCCCATCTCCTCCCATGGGGAGAGGCTTTCATGCCTACAAACCTAACGGAGAAAACATATACACAAAAGTTCTCGTCAGTTAAGCACGCGCGTGGGTCCTTGGGGGCCGATCCCGCTGCTGTACGGGTTTTCCTGACATCCCTCTCCCTTTCGCCACGCGAAGACGCGGAATAGCAAACCGCAGCGGTACGGTTTGCGTGAGGTTCAGAACCGGTTAGAACCAATATAGACAGGACTCGGCGGCAGAGAGTCGCCGCACCCGGATGGACGTGCGCGCCCCCCAACGAAGGAGGAGAAAAGACATGAAGAGACGCTGGTTGGCACTACTTGTGGCCGCTTTCGGCCTGGCCGTGGCGGGCTGCAGCGGCGGATCCGGGGGCGGGGGCCTCGCCATCGGGCCGGGACCGGGGCCGGGGACGCTCGACACTGACGGCGACGGGACGCCGAACAGTACCGACACCGACGACGACAACGACGGAATCGCCGACGCGGCCGACGGCGTACCCCTCGACGCCGGCCACTTCGCCACGTTCGGGGCGCCGGTAGCGCTGGACGGTCTCGGCGGGACGGAAATCGTGGCGTCGGCCATCAACGACTTCGGCCAGGTCGTCGGCGCCGCCAGCGCCACGGCCGGCGGGCCGGTGCAGCCGGTGGTCTGGTCGGTGAACCAGGCGGGAACGCCGGGGGATCCTACGCCCCTCGTGGGGCTGACCGAGGGGACCTTCGGCGTCGCCCTCGGCAACAACGACGCCGACCAGGTCGTGGGCGAGGCGATCGCGGCCAACGGTGAAACCGTCGCCGTCCTGTGGCCCACCGTCACCTCCGCGCCGGTCCAACTCCCGTCCCTCGACCCGGCTCCCTCCAATGCGCGCGGCGCCGCCTTCGACATCACCGATCAGGGCCTGCGCGTCGGGCAGGCGGAGAACGCCTTCTTCGTCGTTCACCCCGTCGCGTGGTCTGTCGCGGCCGACGGCACGGTGACGGGAGCCCAGGATCTCCAGGTCGACACCGGCGACTTCGCCGGCACCCCCTTCGGTCGCGCGAACGCCGCCGCCGGCAACGGGCTCGTGGTCGGTGAGATGGTGGTGGGCCCCGGCGGCGAGAACGACGCCGGCGAGAGCCGCGCCGTCGCGTGGAAGGTCGACCCTGCGACTCTCCAGATCCTTGCCGGCCCGATCGACCTCGGGAAGATCGAGCACCACCTGGAGAGCGCCGCCTTCTCCGTCAACGAGAACGGCGTCGTCGTCGGCGAGTCGGTTACCGACAGCGGCGAAATCCACGCGGTGCGCTGGAAGATCGACCCGGTGACGATGACCTTCACGGGGCCCATCGATCTCGGGTCGAACGCCACGGCGACGGCCGTGAACGACTCCGGCCGCATCGCGGGGGACAAGCAGGGGCCGAAGGACGCCTGCACGGTCTGGGACACCGCGACGACCGTCCCGACGCTGGCGGAGATCGTGGCACCCACGGCCACGAGCTCCAACCGGGGCGTGGGCATCAACAACCTCGGCCAGGTCGTCGGCATCGAGGCGGGCTCGGGCTTCGTGATCACCCCGAACTAGACCAGGCGTGACGAACCTACCCAGGAACCCGGCCTGCCCCTCGCGGCAAGGAGAGTCGATACCATGCTGAGAAGAACGATCTTCCTCCTCGTAGCCCTGTTGTTCGTGCTGGGCGCGGGTCCCCTCGAGCCTGCCCGCGCCGTCCTCCAGGCGGTCGGGCCCGCGGCCGACCCGCTGAACCCCGGCTTCCCGGGGGTGATGCCCCACGGCTTTCCCGGCTATTATCAGGACGCCAACGGGCTGAAACTCGAGCTCTGCCTCGACCCGGTCGACCCGGTGACCCTGGCGGGCCCGTGCGTCTTCGACCCCATCGACCAGGCCAACCCGGTATCCGTCGCCTCCGGCTTCGGGGCGGAGGCCTTCTACCTGCTCGCCCAGGCCGACGCCCGACCCCTGGTCGAGGGCGGCAAAGCCTTTCTCGTCGTCGCCCTGGAGGCGGCGTACGCCGTCGAAGAGCCGGCGGCCGGAGACCAGATGACCTTCGGACGGGTGCGGGTGCGGTTCGACACGACCGTCGCGCAGGACTACCGGATCATCCATCCCTACGGCTCCTTCGACATCACCGCGGCCGAGGCGGCGGAGAGCATCGCCCTCAGCGGCCAGGTCCGCGTCACCCAGGACCTCGGGTGGTTCGACCCGGTCAACCCCGCGGCGGGCTTCAACGGCGCGCTCCTCGGCTGGAACCGGGCGGACACAGGCCCGACGTCGTTCCTCACCTGGAGCACCTATCCGACCGACCCGGCCCTCCAGGTTCCGATCCTGGACCCGGTGACCGGCCTGCCGACGGGTGCCTTCAAGCAGTACATCGGGGACGCAGTGACGCCGCACACGGTCACCGGCGGGACGAACGGCAACATCTTCGCCATCCAGGCGAAGGACGCGGCCGGCAACTTCACGACCATCAGCCAGACGGACCTCTGGATCGTCTCCGGGAAGGTCGCGCCGGCTACCGCCACGTATACGCCCTACACCTACCCTGCGAAGACCCAGAACCTCGCGGCCGTAGGCCCGGTGAACCGGAAGGTCCCGTTCCCCCAGCCGGGCAGCAACCTGCCCTCCGACGGCACGAACCCGCTCGTCCCCGCCGGGCCCGACTACCCGGTCGGGTATCCGTTCTGGTACCAGGAGGCGCCATCGCCTCTCGACCCGGTAGGTCTGAAGCTGACGATCTGTCCGGGAGGCGACCCCATGTGCATCTCGGCGCCGCCCGATCCGCTCGCCGGGCTCAACGTGGGCGACGAGTCCTTCTACTGGTCGGCCGACGCCCGGCTCAACTACCGCTCCCCAGACGGCCAGGTCCGTCTCGACGCCAACCTCGTCCTCGCGATGGAGGCGACCTTCAGTAACCCCGCGGGCGCGGTGATCGACGGGGACCAGATCGTCTTCGGACGGACCCGCCTGCGCGTCCGCTCGACGCACGCCGGTACCTACGTCTTCACGCATCCGTACGGGACCTTGACGGTACCCATCTCGGAGGCCGATGTGAACACCAGGGTCAGCATCACCGAGGATATCGGAACGATGCCGGTCGGCCTCATGCCTCCCGTGCCCGCGACGAGCCCTCTCGCTTTCCTCAACCCGAACCCCGATGCGGCCTTCACCGGTGCCCTCTACAGCAGGTTCAGCCAGTTTCTGCGGTGGCCGGACCTGAACGATCCCCGGCTCAAGGTGCTGGATCCCCTCACCGGTACGGTTCAGTTCGCCTACGTCGGAAATCCCCTCTTCCAGAGCCAGGTGGTGGGGAGCCCGACCGGTAACAACTTCTTCAGCGTAGACGCCCCGGGCATCATTCCCGCCGGCGCGCCGGGGGCGCAGACGGATCTCTTCACGGTGACCGGGAAGCTCTTCGATCCGACGGCGGCAACGGTACCGCCCGTCGTCTCCCTCGCCCCGGTCGCCAATCCGGACCCCACCACGACCTCTACGGCCGCAGCGGTCACGATCAACGTGCTGGCCAACGACTTCAACATTCCGGCCGCCGGAGCCAGCGTCAACCTGACCACGCTCGCCCCGGTGAGCGGCACGACCGTCGTCAACGCCGACAACACCATCACCTACACCCCGGCCGCAACGGCCGCGCCGGGGCTCGATTCCTTCTCCTACACGGTGACCGTGCCCGGTACTCCCGCGCTGACCTCGAACCCGGCGCAGGTGAGCATCACCCTCACGCCGGCGGTCCCGCCGGAGGTCATCGCCGTGACCCGGGCCGAGCTCGACGTCGCCAAGCGCGAGTGGAAGGTCCAGGGGACGGCCAATGCCGGTTCGACGCTCACGATCTACGCGGGCGGCGCCCCCGGCGGTACCGTGATCGGCTCCACGGTGGTTG
>JACRCS010000017.1 GCA_016218905.1 Deltaproteobacteria bacterium | reverse complement strand
TCCGGGAGGCCGATTACGGCGGCCTCCTTCACGGCCTCGTGGCTCTCCAGGACGTTTTCGATCTCCTTCGGGTACACGTTGTACCCGCCCGTGATGATGAGCTCCTTGCCCCGGCCGACCAGGAAGAGCCGTCCCCCGTCCCCCGGGTCCTGATAGCCCAGGTCTCCAGAGCGGAACCAACCGCCCACGAAGGACTCTGCGGTCTTTTCGGGCATCTCCCAGTAGCCCTTGAAGACGTTGTCGCCCCGGATCCACACCTCGCCCACATCCCCCGGCGCGACGTCGGTGCCGTCCGGACCCACGACCCGGATCGCTACGCCCGGGAGCGGATAACCCACGCTCTTGGCCACGCGGCCGGGCGGGTCGAGGAGATTCGAGGTGTTCATGCCCGTTTCGGTCATGCCGTACCGCTCCAGGATCCGAAAGCCCGTGGCGGCCTCGAACCGGTGGAAGAGGTGGTCGGAGAGAGGGGCCGAGCCCGAGATGAACACCCGCATCCGGCCGAGGTGGGGCGTCTGTTCGAGGGTCTCCCACTCGTTCATCAGGCGCCGGTAGATCGTGGGAACGGCCATGAGGAGCGTGCACCGATCTCGTTCCAGGGCCTCCCACGCTCAAGCTCCCCGTTGGTGGCCTTCTCTACGCGTTTGGCGAACTCCACGGCGAGCTCATGGCGGGCGTCGGCCTCGGCGAACTGGTGGGAGATCTTGAGCTCCCGAGCGTCGGCCTCCTGTGGCACAAAGGCGGCACGCACGCACAGGAACGCGCCAGCGGCCAACAGGGTTGCTGCAACGGCTCTCTTCTTGGCATCTTCGCTCTCCTCCGGTCTGGGGTTGCGCTGCGGGGGCCGTTCAAGCCGTGGGTTTCGCCGGGGTGTTCGCTTCGTACACGCGCACCAGGGCTCGCCCCTGCCTGACCAGGTGGCTCTTCATCAGGGCTTCCGCCGCCTCGGGGTCGCGGTTGCGGAAGGCGCTCAGGATGTCTCGATGCTCGTGGATCGACTCGTCGAAGCGCTTCGCCTCGAAGATCTGCCGGTACCGGTAGAGCAGGATCTTCTCCCGCAGTCCGTTGAGGATGCCGTTCAAGATCCGGTTCCCCGTGAGCTCCTGCACCAGCTCGTGGAAGGTGTTGTTCTTCTTGATGTACCCGTCCCGATCGCCGCGGGCGTAGTGCTGCTCCAGCTTGTCGTGGAGTCTCTCCAGCTTGGCGAGCGAGGCCGTGCCCATCCGCTCCGCCGCCATGCGGGCGCACGTGCCCTCGAGAATGCTCATGACCTCGAACATCTCCCGGACGTCGTCGAGGGACGGTTCGCTCACGAAAGCCCCCTTGTTGGGGACCAGACGAATCAGTCCCTCCGAGCTCAGGACCCGCAGGGCCTCGCGCAGGGGAGTCCGGCTGACGCCGACCGCCGCACACAGCTCCGCTTCGACGACCCTTTGGCCCTTGGTCAAAACACCTTTTCGGATCATTTCGCGGATCCTGGATGCCACGTCCTGATGGAGGGAGCGAGCGGCGATCTTCTGCAATCGTGGTCTCTCCTGATCTGCAGGGAAGGCGAGGTGCCGAGCAGCGAGTCGATTGTATACAATATGCAATTATGAATGTCAATGCTATGAGACGGTGTTTGTTATAGCGTAACGCCTGCAAACACCCCCGGTGCCGTACGACTGCGGGTGAGACGTCCGGCAGTTGCCGTTCCCGCCCGCCGTTCCTGGGGTCGCCGGCGATGCAACCTTAACGGCTCGCGCGTCTCCGTTCGGGCAAGACAGAGGCTCGGGAGACGGCCGTCGACGCGCCTCTTCTTCAGGCCGTCCTTCGAGGCCGGACGTCGGGCGACCGACTTGATTGTCCCCTCCTGCCACGCTAAACAGCCGGCCTTGCACCGATTCCCGCCTTGCTGCTCCGCGGCGCGCGGTGCGCCCGCCGCTCGGAGGCTCCCGGAGCCTGATGACTCCCGGGGGTCCCCGGAGGCAGGTCGTGGGCCGTGTCACAAGCCGTCTCTTCGAGCGTTTTCTTGCCGCCCCTTGTTTTCTGGGTCGCGTTGGCGTCCCTTCCACGTCAACCGTCCATTGGGGTTTCCCTGAGGAGGCCCGCCATGAAGAACGCTGTGCCATGCCACCACCACGGCGACGACGGGCCACCACGCGCCAACCGTGCTGGCGGCGAACGCGTGCACCGCCTGCCACGCGTCGAACCCGGTGGTGGGCACCTGCACCGCCTGTCACACCAGCGTCGACGTGGCTCACTCGAGCTGCCTCACCTGCCACACGTCGGCGATCGGCGCCCGGCGAGCGATCGGGCCCGAGTTCACCGCCACGTCGCACCACGTCCGCGTTGCCCAGCCCGGCAAGGCCGATTGCAGCGCCTGCCGCGACCTCTCGGCCCACATGGGCGGCACGGTGCGGTTGAAGGACGCCAACGGAGGCCCTGCGGTCTCCTACACGGGCGAGGACTCGGCGACTTCCTTCTGCCTGAGCTGCCACGACGAGGACAGCAAGGCGTCGGAGCCCTTCAGCGACGGGCTGGCTACGAGCTCCGGCGCCTGGGACGGCGCGTCGGTGGGGATCAAGTACTCGTCCCCGGAGTCCGTGAGCTCCAACAAGTATCCTCCCACCGCGCCCGCGCCCAACATGGCGGGGCAGCTCTACAACACCGTGCCCGACGTGCAGAGGGCTCTCTCGGCCCACGGCAACCCGGCCGGCAACCTCGCCAACGGCAGCGCCTCGGATGCGAGGGTGCCCTGCCTGGCATGCCACAATGCCCACGGGTCGCCGTCTCAGGGCCTCCTGTTCAGCAGCGCGACCTACCAGCCCGCCAGCGAAGAGGACTTCTGCTGGGATTGCCACACCAACGACGCCGCCTCGCCCCACAAGGCCTGGGACTACCTGCCGAACGGCCAGGTGCGCGACTACTTCGGCGATTCGCGCTGGGGAATGAACGACGGTACCGGGTTCAAGGTCGATTGGATGGGGTCCTTCGCAAACAAGGACGCGCCCTTCAAGGGGTCGCACTTCTTCCCCAGCAAGCGCAAGATCAGCGACACGAACTGGCCCCGGAGCTCCGTCACCTGCTCGAGCTGCCACGACCCCCACGGCGTCGACCCGAACAACGCCGCCAAGGCGTACATGGTGCCGCTCCTCAAGGGGACCTGGCTCATTTCTCCCTTCAAGGAAGACCGCGCGCCCCTGGCGAGCTACCAGAGCCCCCTGCGGGACGGCATCGCCGACCGCAACGGGAACGCCGACCAGCCGAGGAGCAATCCCGACCTCTCATTCAACAACACGCCCAACCCCGGTGGCGGGTACTCGTACGGAACAGGCGGGTCGGGCCACGAGGGAGCACCGCCATCTCGTTCGCCGGGTCCGGGACCGACTCCGACGGCTCGATCGTCGGCTACTCCTGGGACTGGGGCGACGGCACGGCCGTCACGAACACCCAGAATGCCAGCCACACCTACGCCGCGGCGGGCACCTACACTGCGACCCTGACCGTGACCGACAACCTGGGCGCCGTGGGGTCCGACATGGCAGCGGTCACGGTCAGCGCGGTGCCCACGAACCTGGCGCTCAACCGGACGGCTACCGCCTCGTCGACGCGCAGCGGCACCTCGTACACGGCGGCCAAGGCGGTCGACGGCAGCGCGTCCACCTCGTGGATGAGCAGCACGACCTCCGGCGCCCAGTGGGTCCGAGTGGACCTGGGGGCGAGCTACACGATCTCGAACGTCAAGGTCGTCTGGCCCGCG
>JACRCS010000148.1 GCA_016218905.1 Deltaproteobacteria bacterium | reverse complement strand
AGGGCGCCGCAGGCGTCGCCGGCTGGGCCGTTGCGGTCGGTTCGCTCACCTTTGCCCTGGTATGGATCATCGAAAGAGGCGTGAGCCCCATCTGGTTCGCGTACCTCCTAGCCGCGGTAGCTGCCGGGATCGTCGTATGGTCATGTGAGATTAATTAAAATATCATTTATTATCCAGCACCTGAGATATCGTTAACGCCTTGGGTCTCCACGCGAGAGCCGCGGCCCTGCTCGTACAGGCCGCGCAGAAGTACCGCTCGCAGATCGAGATCACGAAGGACGACCTGAGCGTCAACGGAAAGAGCATCATGGGTGTGCTGATGCTCGCCGCGGCCAAGGGTAGCGCCATCCGCCTGCGGGCTGAGGGGGAGGACGCGGAAGCCGCCATGGAGGAGATCGGCGTCCTGATCCGAAACGGCTTCTGGGAGAAGGAGTAGCCGTGAGAGTCGTTCGAGAGCGCTCGGAGCTGAAGGGTATCGCCGTCAGTCCCGGCATCGTCCTCGGGAAGGCCTACCTCCTCGACCGGAAGAAGGTCCGTCCTCCCGAGAAGATCATCGACCCCGAGATGGTGGAGGCAGAGGTGGCCCGCTTCCGGGCCGCCATCGAGGAGAGCCACCGCCAGCTCCAGGAGCTGCGGGCCCACTACGACCAGCACAATCTCGGCGACTACGGCTACCTCGTCGACGTCCACCTCCTGATGCTCGGCGACCGCATGATCGTCCACGAGACCGAGCGGCTGGTGCGCGAGAGCCTTTACAGCCCGGAGTGGGCGCTCTGGCAGGTGGTCCAGCGGATCAAGAAGTCCTTCGAGAACCTGGACGACGAGTACTTCCGGGACCGGAAGAACGACGTGGAGCACCTGGGCGACCGGATCCTCGCGAACCTCGCCGGTCACCGACACGAGAGCATCGCCGACATCCAGGGCGACGTCATCGTGGTGGCCCACGACCTCTCCCCGATGGACACCGCCCAGATGGACGTCCAGCGGGTCAAGGGGTTCGTCACGGACCTGGGCGGCCGGACGTCGCACACGGCCATCCTCGCCCGCTCGCTCAACATCCCCGCCGTCGTGGGCCTGGAGACGGTCACCGACGCGGCCAACGGCGGCGACATCATCGTCGTCGACGGCATCGCCGGCATCGTCGTCCTCAACCCCTCCGAGCCGGAGCTCGCGGTCTTCGAGGAGCGCAAGCAGCGCTACGAGACCTACCGGCGGGAGCTCGAGTCCTTCGCCGCGCTGCCCGCCGTGACCCGGGACGGCCACAAGGTGCGCGTCGCCGCCAACATCGAGCTGCTGGAGGAGATCACGAGCCTGCGGCGCTACGGGGCCGAGGGCATCGGCCTCTACCGCACGGAATTCCTCTACATGAACCGCCAGAACCCTCCCGACGAGGAGGAGCACTTCGCTACGTACCGCCGGGTCGCCGAGTCGGTGCGCCCCTTTCCCGTGACGATCCGGACGCTGGACGTGGGCGGAGACAAGGTCTTGAGCTCGATCCCGGTCCAGGAGGAGACGAACCCCGCGCTGGGTCTGCGGTCCATCCGGCTCTGCCTCAAGGAGAAGGCGCTCTTCCGGACCCAGTTGAAGGGCATCCTGCGCGCCAGCGCCACCGGGAACGTGCGGGTCATGTTCCCGATGGTCTCGGGGCTCAACGAGCTCCAGGAGGCCCTGGCGATCTTGGAGGAGGCCCGGACGGCGCTGAGGAACGAGGGGCAGGCGTTCGACCCCCACCTCCCCGTCGGGATCATGATCGAGGTCCCGTCCGCCGCGGTGACGGCGGAGCTCCTGGCGCCCCACGTCGACTTCTTCTCCATCGGGACCAACGACCTCATCCAGTACGCGCTCGCCATCGACCGGGTGAACGAGCACGTGGCGTACCTCTACGAGCCCCTCCACCCGGCCGTCCTGCGCCTCATCCGGATGACCGTGGAGGCCGGGCACCGCCAGGGGATCCGCGTGGCGGTCTGCGGCGAGATGGCGGGCGACGAGCTCTACACGCCCGTTCTCCTGGGCCTGGGGGTCGACGAGCTCTCGATGCACGCGCTCTCGGTTCCGAGAATCAAGAGAATCATCAATCACGCGTCCCTCGCCGAGGCCCGTCAACTCGTCGAGGACGTCCTGCGCTTCGGGACGGCGCACGAGGTGCACCGGGCGGTCGACACGTACCTGCGCGAGCGGTACGCGGGAATCCTCGACCCGCTCGAGCAGGGGCCGGGCTTCGGCACCGTTCATTGACCCACGTCCCCCATGAAACGAGGCGAGGTTCCGCGCCGCCCGCCGCGGCCGCGAGCTTCCGCCGTCCGAATGCACACGAACAGGAGGAACCAGCATGGCCATGACCGATTTCCTCTTCACCTCGGAGAGCGTCACCGAAGGTCACCCGGACAAGGTGGCGGACCAAATCTCCGACGCGGTGCTCGACGCGATCATCGCCGAGGACAAGAAGGCGCGCGTCGCCTGCGAGACCCTCGTGACGACCGGCATGGCCGTTATCGCGGGCGAGATCACGACGAGCTGCTACGTACACATCCCGGACGTCGTGCGGCAGACCATCCGGGAGATCGGGTACACCGACCCCTCCATGGGCTTCGACTCGCAGACCTGCGCCGTCCTCACCTCCATCGACCGCCAGTCCCCTGACATCGCCATGGGGGTGGACGAGTCGGAGAGCCATGAGCAGGGCGCCGGCGACCAGGGGCTCATGTTCGGATACGCGACCAACGAGACGGCCCAGTTCATGCCCATGCCCATCACCTTCGCGCATCAGCTCACGGAACGGCTCGCGAAGGTCCGCAAGGAAGGGACCCTCGGGTTCCTCCGCCCGGATGGGAAGAGCCAGGTCACCGTCCGCTACGTGAACGGGAAGCCGGTCAGCGTCGACGCGGTCGTGGTGAGCACACAGCACAAGCCCGAGGCGAGCCAGGAGGAGATCCGGGACGCGATCATCGAGACGGTGATCCGGCCGGTGATCCCCGAGCACCTCCTGACGCCCAAGACCCGGTACTACATCAACCCGACGGGGCGGTTCGTCGTCGGCGGCCCCATGGGGGATTGCGGCCTCACGGGCCGGAAGATCATCGTCGACACCTACGGCGGTCACGGCAGCCACGGCGGCGGCGCCTTCTCCGGGAAGGACCCCTCCAAGGTGGACCGCTCGGCGTCCTACATGGGCCGGTACATCGCCAAGAACATCGTGGCCGCCGGGCTCGCGGACCGGTGCGAAGTGCAGGTCGCCTACGCCATCGGCGTGGCCGACCCGGTCTCCGTCATGATCGACACGAACGGGACCTGGAAGGTCGAACCCGACCGCATCGCCAAGCTCGTCCGCGAGGTCTTCCCTTTGAAGCCGCGCCAGATCATCGAGCACCTGGACCTCCTCCGGCCCATCTACCGGAAGACGGCCGCCTACGGGCACTTCGGGCGCGCGGAGCCGGAGTTCACGTGGGAGAGGGTCGACAAGGCCGACGAGCTGCGGCGCGCGGCGGGACTATAGGAGCAGTTCATATATCTCATAACTCCCATGATTTCCCATGATTGGGAGTCATGGGAGTTATGGGAATGATGGGACTTATGGGAATCTTAGCTTTTAGGAAGGAGTTGCCCCGTGTCCAACGATTTCAAGGTCGCCGACCTCTCCACGGCCGGGTGGGGCCGCAAGGAGATCGCCATCGCCGAGACCGAGATGCCCGGGCTGATGACGCTCCGCCGGGACCTCGGCGAGAGCAAGCCGCTGAAGGGCGCCCGCATCGCCGGGTGCATCCACATGACGATCCAGACCGCCGTGCTCGTCGAAACGCTCCAGCACCTCGGCGCCGAGGTGCGGTGGTCCTCGTGCAACATCTTCTCGACCCAGGACCACGCGGCCGCCGCGCTCGCGGCCGCCGGCACTCCGGTCTTCGCGTGGAAGGGGGAGACCGAGGAGGAGTACTACTGGTGCATCGAGCAGACCATCCGGGGCCCCAACGGCTGGGTCCCGAACATGGTCCTCGACGACGGCGGTGACCTCACGGCCGTCCTGCACGATAAGTACCCGGAGCTCCTGAAGGAGATCCGGGGCATCACCGAGGAAACGACGACGGGCGTCCACCGCCTCTACCAGATGGCCGAGAAGGGGCTCCTGCGCTGCCCGGCCATCAACGTGAACGACTCGGTCACGAAGTCGAAGTTCGACAACCTCTACGGATGCCGCGAGTCGCTCCTCGACGGCATCAAGCGGGCGACCGACGTCATGATCGCCGGTAAGACGGCCGTCGTCTGCGGCTACGGCGACGTCGGCAAGGGGTGCGCGCAGTCGCTCCGCGGGATGGGCGCCAAGGTTCTCATCACCGAGGTGGACCCGATCTGCGCCCTCCAGGCGCTGATGGCGGGCTACGAGGTGACGACGATGGACGAGGCCTGTGCCATCGGCGACATTTTCGTCACCGCGACCGGCAACATGCGGATCATCACCCGGGCTCACATGGATCGGATGCGTCACAACGCCATCGTCGGGAACATCGGCCACTTCGACATCGAGATCGACGTGGCGAGCCTCCACGACCTCTCCTGGGAGGAGATCAAGCCTCAGGTCGACCACATCGTCTGGCCCGACGGCAAGCGGATCATCCTCCTCTCCAAAGGCCGGCTCCTGAACCTCGGGAACGCCACCGGGCACCCGAGCTTCGTGATGTCCACGTCCTTCACGAACCAGGTGCTCGCGCAGGTCGAGCTCTTCACCCGCGGGGAGAAGTACGAGCACAAGGTCTACGTCCTGCCGAAGCACCTGGACGAGGACGTCGCCCGGATCCACGTGGAGGCGCTCGGGGGGAGGCTGACCCAGCTTACGCAGGAGCAGGCAGGCTACCTGGGGATCTCCCCGCAGGGCCCGTTCAAGTCCGACTCGTACCGGTACTAGAAGGTCCGGAACATGGCAGAAGCCTTACGATATGATCCCCCTGCGGGGGGAACCCGCATCGGCAGGAAGCCCGACGGGGCGATCCTCGTCCCGAACGATCCCATCATCCCCTTCATCGAAGGCGATGGGACGGGGCCCGACATCTGGAAGGCCTCGCAGCTCGTCTTCGATCGGGCGGTGGAGCTCGCGTACGGCGGGGAGCGGAAGGTCCACTGGTTCGAGATCTACGCCGGGGAGAAGGCATTCGAACGGTCGGGCTCCTGGCTTCCCGACGCCACCCTGGGGGCGATCCGGGAGTACCGCGTCGCGATCAAGGGCCCCCTCACGACGCCGGTGGGCAAGGGGATCCGGAGCATCAACGTGGCGCTCCGGCAGGAGCTCGACCTCTACGCCTGCGTCCGGCCCGTCCGGTACATCCAGGGGGTCCCCTCCCCCGTGAAGGAGCCCTCGAAGCTCGACGTCGTGATCTACCGGGAGAACACCGAGGACGTCTACGCGGGCATCGAGGCCGCCGCCGGGAGCCCCGAGGCGGAGTCCCTCATCGACTTCCTGAAGGAACGCTGGGGCAAGGCGGTGCGCCCGGGGAGCAGCATCGGGATCAAGCCCATGAGCCGCGAAGGGAGCCGGCGCCTCGTCCGGAAGGCGATCCTCTTTGCCCTCGCCACCGGGCGCGACTCGGTGACGCTCGTCCACAAGGGCAACATCATGAAGTTCACGGAGGGGGCGTTCAAGCAGTGGGGGTACGAGCTCGCCCGGGAAGAGTTCGGGGACTCCACGATCACCGAAGAGGAGCTCTGGGAGAGGTACGAGGGCGTCCACCCGGCGGGCAAGGTCGTCATCAAGGACCGGATCGCCGACGCCATGTTCCAGCAGCTCCTCCTGCGGCCCGACGAGTACAGCGTGCTCGCCACGCCGAACCTGAACGGGGACTACATGTCCGACGCCGCCGCCGCCCAGGTGGGCGGGCTCGGCATGGCGCCCGGGGCGAACGTCGGCGACGAGCACGCCGACTTCGAGGCGACGCACGGCACGGCGCCCAAGTACGCGGGCCTGGACAAGGTCAACCCGGGCTCCGTGATCCTCTCCGGCGCGATGATGTTCGACCACCTGGGGTGGCACAAGGTGAGCCAGCTCATCCGCACCGGGATCGAGCAGGCCGTGGCGCACCGGCAGGTCACCTACGACCTGGAGCGCCAGATGGCGGACGCCTCCTGCCTCAAGTGCTCCGAGTTCGCCGCCGCCATCGCGCGGCACATGGCCCTGGCGGCCTGAACCTCTCCACCGCGGTCCCTCCCGTCAGGAGGGGCCGCGAATCCCCTCCGCTCCTCGCCTCCCCAGTTCGGTCATCGCGGCCTGGAGGCCGCTCCCCCAACCTCCTTCCAACCGCCCGGCCATTGGTCCTTCACGGTAGCGGACGCTACGTTACAGGCGTGGTCCGAAACCAAGGCATCCGTGGAGGTGAGATCCCAATGGTGCTCTATTGGGCGTTGTTTCTTCTGATCGTGGCGCTCGCGGCGGGGTTCGTCGGCCTGAGCGGGGTCGCAGGGGCGGCGGTCTACGTCCTCAAGGGCGTCCTCATGCTCTTCCTGCTGCTGTTCGTGCTGTCCCTTCTCGCCGGGCGCGCCGGGCGCAGGGCGCCCCCGCCGGCGTAGGGCAGGGAGGGCGGCCGGAGCCGGTCGTGTCCCGCGGCCCACAGCGCGCAGCCTGACCTCGAGCGGCAACCCGACTCAGGAGACGGGCAGCCTCGCCGCTGCGCGAGCCTTCGCGAGCAGCAGGCGAAGCAGGAGGTCGTCCCCGAGGTTGAGGGACGCCCCGTGCTCCTGCCAGATCTGAAGCGCTTCGCTCCCCCGGCCGCCTGCCACCGCCCCGAGGAGCGCCGCAGAGACCACGTATCGCCGCGTGGCCGGGTCGGCCGCCGTACCTGAGGCGAGCAGCGCGCGGGCGGTGGCGGACATACGCTCGGGATCGTGCTCGCCCGTCGCGAGGAAGAACTCGACCCACAGCCGGTCTACCGGGGACAGGCGCGCGGCTGCGGCGCTCGAGCGCAGCGGGCGCCAGAGCTCCCTCAGCTCTTCGGGCGGCAGGTCCGGCAGGACCTTCTGGGCCGCCGCAACGAAGCTCTGCAGGGGGAAGGGCCCGGCGTCGGGCGACCGGAGCCAGCCCGCGATGGGTGCCAGTTCCTGCAGGACGGGGTCGGGCAGATAGAAGCGCATGCCCCTCACGTCGTTGCTCCGAAGGAGATCGCGGACGAGGGTCGAGCGGTGGGCGCGGGTCGTCCCTTCGAAGAAGAGGGCTCGTAGCACGTCCGTTCCGGGTTGCCGCGAGAGGCCGGAGAGCATGGAGAGAGTCGGCAGGGGCTCGCGCGTGAACACGAGCAGGTCCGCGGCCTGCCTCCGCAAGAACCGATCGCGCGCCGCACCCTGATCCAGCACCGGGTAGTAGTCGGAGTTCGCGTCGATGGCGAACGTGCTCGTCAGCCCCTTCCACGCCCGGTTGTCCCCCACCTTGCGATTCTGCAGGTCCTGGACCCCCGCGATCGAGGCGCGGCGCAGGACGGCGGCGAGGCCCGGGGTCTTGAGCAGGTCGCGGTCCGGCCCGCCGAGCGGCCCACCGTTCTTCGCCACGATGATGGCGTCCGTGTCGTTGGCCGCGTAGACGGCGTACTCCGAAAAGTTGGCTTCGAGGGCCTTCAGGACGGACATGACCCGAAGCGTATCGATCTCGTAGAGCTGGAGCCACTGGACGAAGAGCCCGTGGGGAGCGAGGTACTGCCGCACATGGCGGTAGAACTCGAGCGAAAAGAGGCTCGAGACACCGCTCACCCAGGGGTTGGAGGGCTCGGAGACGATCAGGTCGTACTTCTTGCCGCTCGTCGAGAAGTAGGTCTTCGCGTCTTCGATGTAGACGTGGCTGCGCGGATCGGTGTAGGCGAGCTCGTTGCGGGGGCGAAACGCGGCCGCAGCCCGGACCATCTCCGCTTCGATCTCGATCGTGTCCACTTCCTTCAGGTTTGGATTGCACAGCAGCGTATGCGTCGTCAGCCCCGAGCCGAAACCGATGCAGGCTGCGGTTCGCGCCTGGGGGTGCAGCGACATGGGAACGATCCCGGCGAGGATCATCGTGAACTCGTCCATGGACGGCGCCGAGTCGTTCGAGAGCGTGACGGCCGCGTCAACCTTACCGTTGGTGGCGATCCTCAGCTCACCGAAGTTTCGGTTGTAGATGAGGCTCACGGTGGCGGTCTTGCCGTCGCGGTGGTAGGTGACGGCCTCCTCGGGCAAGAGCATCTTGCCCCTGCGGTAGACCCCCGACGCCATCTTCGCCGGATCGAGTTCGAAGGCCCCGACGGCCCCCGCGAGCGCGAGCAGCCCGGCCGCGCCGGCGGCAGCGGCTCGCGCACCGGTCCGACCTTCCGCCCGCCACGCGAGCACGGCTCCCAGGGCGATGTCCAGACCGGCACCCAGGACGAGCAGGCCCTTCAGCCCGAGTACGGGCATGCCGACGTGGGTGGCGAAGAACACCGCCGCGATCGCCCCGACTGTGTTCGCCGCGTACACGCCTCCGATGCTCTTCTCGCCGTGCCCTTTTCGGAGCAGGTGATACGTGATCAGGGGGAGGGTCATGCCGGCGCAGAAGGTGGCCGGGAGCATCGTGGCGAGAGCAATCCCGTTGCTCGCCAGGTTGAAGAGCACGTACCCGCCCCCGGTCGGGGGAAGCGTGTTCACCAGCCAGCCCATCAGGCCGAACGCCTTGCCGTAGAGCGGCAGGCTCGCGAGCGCGAACAGGCCCATCGCGACCTGAACGACCGCCAGGTACCCGACCGGGCCCGGCATGGAGTCGATCCGGCGCTGCACCCAAAGGCCGCCCAGGGCGAGGCCCAGGATGAACGCGCTCAGCATCAGCTCGAAGGCGTGCGTCGAAGAACCGAGGACGAGGCTCAGCATCCGGATCCAACCGATTTCGTACAGGAACGAGGAAGCGCCGGTGACGAGCGACGCTCCGAGGAAGAGGACGTAGCCGGCGTCTCGGGCGCGAGCGGGCGTGCAGAGGGCACTCTCCTCGCAGGCCGTCGCTCGCTTCTCCCCGAACCACCGCCAGACGAGGAGGGCGACGCCGAGGTTGAGGAGCCCTGCCAGCCGCACCGTTCCCGGCAGGCCCACGAGCCCGACCAGGAGGAAGCCGGACGCGAGGACGCCCGCGGCGGCGCCGAGGCTGTTCGTGAAGTAGAGGACGGCGACGGACCGGCCCGGCCGCTCCGGGAAGGCGCGGAGAACGCCCGCCGTCATGAGGGGGAAGGTCATCCCGAGCAGGATCGTCTGGGGTAGGATCAACGCCGCGGAGAGGAGCCACTTGGCCGTGTGGACGGCCTCGGGGCTTCCAACGAGCAACGGCAGGAGCCAGCCGTACGCGAGCCGGGTCGCGAGCCCGAACGTCTCGTGGAAGACGAGGGCGAGGACGCCGATGGCGGCTTCGGCGATCGCGTAGGCGCGCAGGAGGTTCGGCCAGCGCGGAGACCAGCGCGCGGCGAGAAGGGAGCCGACGGCGAGCCCACCCATGAAGATCGCGAGCACGAGCGCCTGGGCGTACGCGGCGTGCCCCAGGAAGAGCTTCAGGTAGTGCGTCCAGATCGATTCGTAGAGCAGCCCGGCGAAGCCGGAGATCGCGAATACCCAGTAGAGTCTCTTCCTCGCGTCTTCGAACATCCGAAACCTTCCCGTGGCGAGCGCCGCGGCAGGCGGCGAGCGTTGCGCCCGCGCCGCCGGCGCTCGGCAGTTTCGTAGACCAGAACCATCCGTGCGGTCAAGAGGGCACGCGATGAACTTTCCATCGACCTTCCGCCGCGTGCATATACACTACGGGGCGATGTGCCGGTCAAAGTTGGGCGGTCCTTCGAGCTCGACCAGGACGTCGACGTCGCTCCCGGTCTGAGCTTCGTCGCGCGCCACGGAGCCGAAGAGCGAGAGCGTCTTTACCCTCGCGGCCTTTTGCGAAGTCGCGGATTCGCAGGTGGATACGACCCTGACCCCGGCCGAGCCCCTGCGCACCGTTGCCGTGCTCCGCACCATCTGGGAGGAGACCGGCCGGGCCTTCGCCTCCGAGCCTACGACCTGGAGCGCCAGATGGCGGACGCCTCCTGCCTCAAGTGCTCCGAGTTCGCCGCTGCCATCGCACGGCACATGACCTTGCCGGCCTGAACCTCTCCACCGCGGCCCCTCCCCGTCAGCAGGGGCCCCCGAATCCCCTCCGCTCCTCGCCTCCCCGGTTCGGTCATCGCGGCCTGGAGGCCGCTCCCACAGTGGGCGGCACGCGTCCTGCGTCCGGTACCTTGTGGGAGTGGTCTCCAGACCACGATCTCGGCCGCAGGCCGATCCGGGGAAGAGCATCCTCCCAACCGCCCGGCCATTGGTCCTTCACGGTAGCGGACGTTACCTTACAAGCGTGGTGCGAAACCAAGGCATCCGTGGAGGAGAGATCCCGATGGTGCTCTATTGGGCGTTGTTTCTTCTGATCGTGGCGCTCGCGGCGGGGTTCGTCGGCGTGAGCGGGGTCGCAGGGGCTGGAGTCTACGTCCTCAAGGGCGTCCTCATGCTCTTCCTGCTGCTGTTCGTGCTGTCCCTTCTCGCCGGGCGCGCCGGGCGCAGGGCGCCCCCGCCGGCGTAGGGCAGGGAGGGCGGCCGGAGCCGGTCGTGTCCCGGAGGTTCGAGGAAAGGAGACGAGATGGATCTACCCGCTGAGTTCGCTTGCCCGGCCTGTGGTGCACCCATCAAGACGGATCGGGAGGACCTGACCGCCGAGCGGGAGGTGGTCTGCCCGGGGTGCGGGCGTCCCGTCCTGCTGAAGACCGGCTCCGGCCCGGAGGTGGCCGGGGGGGCCGGCGGCAGCGGCCCCCGGCGCGGAGCCTGACCGACTCGAAAGCCCTAGATCATCTTTCCATCGACCTTCCGCCGCGTGCGTATACACTACCGGGCGATGACGATCAGGGCGCTCGGAGCCGTCCCGGCCATCCTCCTCCTGCTCGCGCCCGGCTGCTCGGGCGGCGACGGCCAGCGCGCGCCCGCGGCCCGCAACGTGCTCCGGCTGGCCATGGCCGAGGAGCCCCCTCAGCTCGACTCCACCCGGGCCACGGATTCCGTCAGCATCTTCGTGCTCGGCCACGTGATGGAGGGCCTCACGCGGTACGGCAGCCGGGGCGAGATCGTGCCGGGCGTGGCGGAGCGGTGGGAGCTCGGCGAGCGGAGCGCCACCTTCCACCTCCGGGCCGAGGCCCGCTGGGCGGACGGGAAACCGGTGACGGCGCACGACTTCGTCTTCGCCTGGCGCACGGCCGTGGACCCGAAGACCGCCTCCGAGTACGCGTTCATCCTCTACCCCGTGAAGAACGCCGAGGCGGTGAACGCGGGGAAGCTCCCGTCCTCGGCGCTCGGCGTGCGCGCCGTGGACGACGGGACCCTCGCCGTCGAGCTCGAGCGGCCGACGGGCTACTTCCTCGGCCTCACGGCCTTCGCCACCTACCTACCGCTCCGGGAGGACTTCTACCGCGCCCGCCCCGGCCGGTACGCCGCCGACGCGAAGGACCTCCTCGGCAACGGCCCGTTCCTCCTCTCGCGCTGGGTCCATGCCGCGAGCCTCACGCTGGTGCGCAATCCCCGCTACTGGGACGCCGGACGGGTCCGCATCGAGCGGATCGAGGTCCCCTACTTCACGCAGGATCCCAACACGCGCTACAACCTCTTCAAGGACGGAAAGATCGACATGACCGGCCTCGACCGGGACCTCCTCGGCCGCGCGCAGGCCGACCGCTTCCGGATGCGGAGCTTCGCGACGGGGACGCTCTTCTACTCCGAGTTCAACCACCGCCCGGGCAGGCCCACGGCCAACTACCACCTCCGCAAGGCGATCCAGCTCGTCTTCAATCCCAACGAGTACGTCTCGAAGGTGATCGGCGTCCCCGGCACGCGCCCCGGCGTGTCGCTCTTTCCGAGCTGGGTACCCGGCGTGGAGAAGCCGCTCCGCGCGGAGTACCCGGTCGAACCGGTCCGCCCGGACCTGGACGAGGCGCGCAGGCAACTCGAGCTGGCGAAGAGGGAACTCGGCGGCAGAATCCCGCCCCTGGTCTGGCTCACCGGCGACGACCCGGTGACCGCCCGCGAGGCGGAGTACTTCCAGTACCTCCTCTCGAGCCGGCTGGGCATCGCGCTGCGGATCGACAAGCAGACTTTCAAGCAGCGGCTCGCGAAGATGACCCACGGCGACTTCGACATCGTCGCGGCGGGCTGGGGGCCCGACTACCCCGACGCCATGACCTTCGCCGACCTCTTCGCGAGCTGGAACGAGAACAACCGCGGCCGCTGGCAAAACGCCCGCTACGACGCCCTCATCCGCGAGGCGCAGGCCACCGTGGATGCCCGGCGCCGGATCGAGGCCATGGCCCGGGCGGAGCGGATCCTCCTCGACGAGGTGGGCATCCTGCCCAAGAGCGAGACGGCCGTCATCTACGTCGTGAGCCCCCGGCTCACCGGCATCGTGCGACACGTGGTGGGGCCCGACCCGGATTATACGGGGGCGGTGATTCGGGATTGAGACTCCGCGCGCCTCGGACGGATCGGTCCGACGCGGCCCATCCAAGGACGGATCGGTCGGAACCTGCGCGCGGAAGACGCGCCCGATCGGCTGCGCCGGGCCTGGCGCAACGGAGAGCAGCATGCTCACCTATACCCTAAAGCGCCTCCTGGCCGGCGTCCTCACCGTGCTCTTCATCGCCACGGCGACGTTCGTCGCCATGCACGTCGTGCCGGGCGATCCCCTCACGACCGGGAAGGCGCGAAACCCGGAGATCCGCCGGAACCTCGAGGCGAAGTACGGCCTCGACCGGCCCGTGCTCGTGCAGTACGGGCTCTTCCTCGGCAACATGGCCCGGGGGGACTTCGGCATCTCGTTTACCCAGCAGAACCGCTCGGTGAACGACATCATCCGGGAGCACTTCCCCATCTCGGCGGTGCTCGGCGTGCTCGCCCTCCTCTTCTCGACCGCCGGAGGCGTCCTCTTCGGCTCTCTCGGTGCCCGGTTCCGCGGGCGCGCGGCCGACCAGACGATTCTCTTCCTCGTGGTGTTCGGCATCTCGGTCCCGAGCTTCGTCTTCGCGGCGCTCGGCCAGCAGGCCGTCCTCGAGGTGAACCGGTGGGCGGGCGCCACGGTCCTGCCGGTGGCCGGCTGGGGCACGCTCCGGCACATGCTGCTTCCGGCGGTCGCCCTGGGGCTCGGCACGCTCGCCTTCCTCACGCGGCTCATGCGCTCGTCGCTCCTGGAGGTCGTCCACCAGGACTACATCCGGACCGCCCGGGCGAAAGGGCTCCCCTCCGGGCGGATCTTCGTCGCGCACGAGCTCCGAAATGGGATCCTGCCCGTCATCACGCTCCTCGGCCCGGCGCTGGCGGCGATCACCACCGGCGGGTTCGTGGTGGAGAGCGTCTTCGCGATCCCGGGGCTCGGCCGCTACTTCGTCCAGGCGGTGCAGCAGCTCGACTACACCGTGATCATGGGCCTCACCGTCTTCTACGGCTCCTTCCTCGTCCTCATGGTGCTCGTCGTCGATCTCGTCTACGGGCTCGTCGACCCGCGCATCCGCGTGGCCCGGGAGGAGACGTGAACGGCTCGGGACCCGTCACGCCGGAGAGGGCCCCCCCGGAGCTCGGGGCCTTCGCGCCGGAGGAGTTCGCCGCGGCGGTCCGGGAGGAACGGCTCGCCGCCGCCACGCGCCCCTCCCTCTCCTACTGGAGGGACGCGGGGCTCCGGCTCCGGCGGAACCGGCAGGCCATGGCTTCGCTCGGCCTCGTCTGCGCGCTCGTCCTCTTCACCGTCGCCGGGCCCTTCCTCTGGCCGGTGGACCCCGGCCGGCCCGAGCTGACGCGCGTCTCGGAGCCGCCGCGGTGGTCCAACGCCGTGGTCGTGCTCCCCAAGCCCGCGCCCTACCGCGAGGTGATCGTCCCCGGCGCCGAACCGGCTCCCCGGGCCGACGGAGAGCGCCTCCCGGCGCCCGCCGCGCTCCACACGAGCGAGGCCCCCACCGTTCAGGCGGTGCGCCTCGTCTGGTCCCACGTGCCGGGGGCGGCGGGCTACCTCGTCTACCGCTCCACCTCCCCGCCGGAGGGCGACTACCTCGGCCTCCCCATGGGAGAGGTCGCCGCGGGAAACGTCGTCAGCTTCGAGGACACCTTCAACCTCGAGCCCCGGACCTACTGGTATTCGGTGGTGGCGGCGAACGGCGCCGAGTCGAGGCGGGCGGCCCACCTGGCGGTGACGCTGCAGCCCGCCATCGCGCTCGCCGACGCGAAGGCGTTCGACCCGAGGGCCGCGCCGGGCCAGCTCCTCAGGCTCCCCCGCCGGCCCCTCGGCACCGACAACCTGGGCCGGGACCTCCTCGCGCGGCTCATCGCGGGCGCGCGCGTATCGCTCTTCATCGGCTTCACGGCCCCGCTCCTGGCGACGCTCATCGGCCTCGCCGTGGGCGGGGCCGCCGGCTACCTCGGCGGCCGGCTCGATCACTGGCTGATGCGGTTCACGGACTTCGTGCTCGCCCTCCCCTTCCTCCTCTTCATGATCCTCTTCAAGGTCGCCTTCGGGGCGGGCCCGGGGGAGAGCGGGATCGTCCCGATGCTGACGGCCCTGATCGTTCTCTCCTGGACGGGCGCGGCCCGGCTGACGCGCGGCCAGGTGCTGCAGATCCGGGAGGCGGAGTTCGTCCAGGCGTCGAAGCTCCTCGGAGCCCGGCCCCTCTATCTCCTCGCTCGGCACCTCCTGCCGAACACCTTCGGCGTGATCCTCGTCTCTCTCACCTTCGCCATCCCCGGCGCCATCTTCACCGAGGCGTTCCTCTCGTTCATCGGCATGGGCGTGGCGCCGCCGACCCCTTCGTGGGGCTCGCTCTGCAACGACGGCATCAAGACCTTCCTCGTCCACCCCCACGAGTTTCTCTTTCCGGCGGCGGCCATCAGCGTGACCGTCCTCGCCTTCAACCTCCTCGGCGACGGGCTTCGCGACGCCCTTGACCCGCGGATGAGGGCGGTCGAATGAGCCTGCTCGAAGTCAGCGGACTTCGCGTCGAATTCGCCACCCACGGGGGCGTCGTGAAGGCGGTGCGCGGAGTGAGCTTCTCCCTCGCGGCCGGCAAGACCCTGGCCCTGGTGGGCGAGTCGGGGTGCGGCAAGTCCGTCACGGTCCAGGCGGTCATGGGTCTCGTCCCCACGCCGCCGGGCCGGATCGCGGGCGGTTCGGCGCGGTTCGAGGGCAAGGAGCTCGTGGGGCTCCCGCCGAGAGAGGCCAACCGGATCCGGGGCCGGGAGCTCGGGATGATCTTCCAGGACCCGATGACGTCGCTCAACCCCACGATGAAGGTCGGCCGGCAGATCGTCGAGACGCTGCGGTGGCACCGGGGGCTCTCGCGCGGGGAGGCCCGCCGCAAGGCTGTCGAGCTCCTGGAGCACGTCCGGATCCCGGACGCGGCCGCCCGCGCCAGCCTCTATCCGTTCCAGTTCTCGGGAGGCATGCGCCAGCGGGTGATGATCGCCATGGCCATCGCCTGCAACCCGAAGGTCCTCATCGCCGACGAGCCGACGACCGCCCTCGACGTAACGGTCCAGGCGCAGATCCTGGACCTCCTCGCGGAGCTCCAGCGCCGGCACGGCATGGCCATCGTCCTCATCACCCACGACCTCGGCGTCGTCGCCCGGTCGGCCGACGACGGGGGGGT
>JACRCS010000116.1 GCA_016218905.1 Deltaproteobacteria bacterium | reverse complement strand
GCGGAGCTCGTGGTAGGCCGAGACCATGGTCTCCTCGAGCCCCGAATTCACGAGCGACTCCTCGTCCGGCCCATGGGTGAGGGCCGCGGCCTCGGCCGGGGTGAAGCGGCGGTCGGTGAGCTTCTCGATGGCCTGCAGGAAGCCCCGGTGCACGCCCTCCTCGAAGCGCTTGTCCATCCTGCCGAACCGCACGTGGGAGAGGTCTTTGAGCCACTCGAAGTAGGAGACGGTCACACCGCCCGCGTTCAGGTAGACGTCCGGAAGGATCAGGATCCCCCGGTCGCGCAGGATCTCCTCCGCTTCGGCCGTGGTGGGGCCGTTGGCCGCCTCGGCGACGATCTTCGCGCGGATCCCCGGCGCGTTCTCGTGCGTGATCTGGTTCTCCAGGGCTGCGGGCACCAGGATGTCGCACTCCAGGGTCAGGGCGTCCGGGCTGCTCGGAAGGTCGGCCGCGCCGGGACAGCCGAGAATGGAGCCGGTCTCCCTGCGGTGCGCGACGACCTTCTCCAGGTCGAGCCCCTTGGGGTCGTGGATCGCGCCCTCGTACTCGGCGAGCCCCACGAGCACCGCACCCGCCTCCTGGAGGAACTTTGCGGCGTGGTACCCGTCGTTTCCCAACCCCTGGACCACGACCCTCTTCCCCTCCAGGCCGGGATCGAGACCCAGGGGCCGGAGATCCTCCGCCACGGAGCACGCTTCCCGGATCCCGAAGACCACTCCTCGACCGGTCGCCTCGACCCGCCCCCGCACGCCGCCGATGCCCACGGGCTTGCCGGTCACGCACGCCAGGGCGTTGAGCTTGTCGGGGACCAGAGAGCTGTAGGCGTCGGCGATCCACGCCATCTCCCGGGGCCCGGTGCCGAAGTCCGGCGCCACCACATCCAGCCCCGGCCCGATGAAGTTCTTCTTCACGAGCTCGTAGGTGTAGCGGCGGGTGATGCGCTCCAGCTCGGCATCCGAGTAGCTCTGCCGCGAGATCCGCACGCCGCCCTTCGCGCCGCCGAAGGGCAGGTCCATGAGCGCGCACTTGTAGGTCATGAGCGCCGCCAGGGCCATGACCTCGTCCCGGTTGACGGCCATGCTGAAGCGGATCCCCCCCTTGGTGGGGAGCTTGTGGTGGCTGTGCTCCACCCGCCACGCCTGGATCACCTCGATGGAGCCGTCGTCTCGGCGGATCGGGAAGTTCACGTGGTAAACGCTGTTGCAGCCCCGGATCTGCTTGAGAAGCGACGGATCATGGTCGAAGTACGCGGCCGCGCGATCGAAGCTGTGGTTGACCTGCTGATAGAAGCTGATCGGGCGAGTCATGCGGAGTCCTCGAGGAGGGTCGGAGGGGAGAGGCCGCGCACGGGCCGGGGCCGGGGCCAGGGCGGGACCGTGGCCCAGGGTAGCGCCCCGGGGCTCGAACACAAGGCGACCCTGGAACTCCGACGGAGCGCCCACACCGCTGCGTTGCCCGGCGTCGGTCAGCGCCTTAGGTTCTTGCCCAGGCGCATGCGGCGTCGAGGGGAGGCAGGAAGCAGCGAAGAGAAGGAGGCGGTCATGGACAACCCAACAAATCCAGTGAACTGGTTCGAGATCGCAGCAGTCGATCTCGACCGTGCCAAGCGGTTCTACGAAGCGGTCTTCGGGATCGCCCTCACCGCAGAGAGCATGGGGCCGCTGCAGATGGCGTGGTTTCCGATGGTCGAGGGCGCGCCGGGCGCGGCGGGAAGCCTCGTCAAGGGAGACGGCTACGTCCCGTCGACGACCGGGACAAACCTCTACTTCAGCGTGGAGGGAATCGAAGGAGTCCTCGAGCGGGTGAGCGCCAACGGAGGCCGGACCCTCATGCCCAGGACGAGCATCGGGGAGTACGGCTTTATCGCCCACTTCGCGGACTGCGAGGGCAACCGGGTGGGCCTCCACTCCGTCACGTAGCCCGAGGCCCTTCGGCGCACCCGGCCACCCGCCGTTCGACGCAGGATCGGCGGCGCGTCAGGTCCTGCGGCGACCGAGAAGAACGGCCGCCGCGGCCACGGCGAGCGCAAGGGGAATCCGCGGGTCCATGCGACGGGCGGCCAGGGCCGTGACGAAGCAGGAGCCGCCTCCGGCGCCGGTCCCCGAGCCCCCCCACATCTTCCCGAGGGGAGCGACGTCCCGGACGTTGACCGCTTCCCAGGCCGCGTCGACTGCCGCGACCTCCGTCGGGCCGTACAGGTCGGCCGCCGCCTGGACCCAGGCGTTTCGGGCGTCGAGGACGGTCGCGGCCGTCGTGAGGTAGTCGGTGAGCCCTTTGAATACGATCTTCTCGGCCTTGCCGCGCCCTACGCTGCCGCCGAGCCCCTCCGCCGTCAGCCCCTCGGCGAGGAGGTATCCCGCCCGGTTGGGGATCCCGCTGTTCGCGTGGACCCCTCCCCAGTCGCCCTCCTCGTCGTTGCGGCTCCTCTGGTACTCGTCGAGCTTCGCGGGCTGCCAGCCGAGGCTACGATGGGGATCGGCCATGTCCCGCACGAACCCGGGCTCCACGAGCACACAACCCTCGCCCATCGTCCAGTCGTCCCGGTCGACCATGGCCGCGAAGAAGTCGGAGTACGACTCGTTCAGGGCGCCGCTCTGACCCTCGTAGACCAGGTTCGTCGAGTGCTCGGTGACCGCGTGAGCGAACTCATGGGCTACGATGTCGAGGCAGCCCGCCAGGTTCTCCAGGAACGTCCCGTCGCCGTCCCCGAAGTTCAGAACCTGGCTCGTCGAATTCCAGAAGGCGTTCGCGTACGCGTCGCCGAAGTGCACCGCGGCGCGGATGCTCATCCCGGCGCCGTCGTACCCTGCGCGACCCAAGGTGCTCAGAAAGTAATCACTGACCCGCGCGAGGCTGACCATCGCGCTCACCGCCGCCGGGTCCCAGGGGCCGGACGCCGACTCGCTCGTGGCAATGGACACCGCGCTGTCGTCCAGCTTGTTTTCGGCGTCGCCGACCACCAGGAAGCCCGTCCCCACGTCCGACGCCGACGCGCCGAGGGGATCCTCGGCCGGCGTGTCGGTGTAGGGGCGCGTGGGGTCCAGGAGGTAGTACACGCCGTCGTCCAGCCACGCCCGAAAGGTGACGAGCCGGCCCCCCAGGTCCACACCGCTCGCCGGCACCATCTGCCCGTACCGCAGATTGGTGAGCCGCTTCAGGACGGCTCCGGTTCCCGCGTCGACGAAGAAGGTCCAGCTCTGGGCCGGCCCGGGGACGACCTCGATCCGGTAGGCGAGGCTCGGTGTCCCACGCTCGGTGACGAAGAAGACGAGGTCGACGCCGGGTTCTTTTGCGAGGGGGGCCCCACCGAGGCCCAGCTGGACGCGCGCCGCCTGCACCGCGGCGGCGGGCGTGATCGCAGGGACGGCGTCGAGCCCCTCCGGGGTCGGAACGGTCTGGCCCTGCACCAGGTAGACGAGCCCCTGCGCGTCGAGGTGGACGATCACCTGCCGGGCCCAGAACGGCACGCCCCGGTAGCGCTGCTCGAAGCGCAGGTGGGACAGTGCCGCCTCGTCCACCTGGGCCTTCACGAGGCTCAGCTCCGCGTCCGGATCGGTCAGTCGGAAGAGGCGGCGATGGTTCGACAGGAACTCTCGCGCCCGGTGCTCGCTCGCCGGGGACCGGTCCTCCCCGCGCACCCCCCCCTGCGCGCGGGCGGGAGTGCGAAGGAGCAGCCGGCGCGGGGTCCCGGAGACGTCGTCGAGCCAGAGCTGCGGCGCGTCACCGCTGGCTGCGAGTTCCACGGAGAGGGCCGCGAAGTCGCCCTGCTGCTCGGCCGTGAGGACGGCCGCGGCGTCCTCCGCCCGGGCCAGGAGCGGCGCCCCGAACCAGAGCGCTCCCAAGAAGGCCGCGGCGCACCTCCACAACACGCTCTGACCGATCGTACCGCCCTCGGTTCTCATCCCTCACCTCCCGCTCGGCCCTGGGGCGACCCCCGCCGCTCACTACTCGGACCAGTGGTACCCGGCGGTGACGCCGAGTTGGAGACCCCCCGCGTTGGCACTGCTGTTGGTGACGTCGAGGTTCACTCGGGACCACCGGGCGTCGGCCCCCACCTGCCACGACCGTCCCACCCGGAAGAACGCGCCCGTACCGGCCCAGTAGCCGAAGCCGTACTGGCTGTCGGAGCCGGTCCCGACGATGCCCCCGTCGATCTTGTAGGAGACCCACAGCATCGAACCGCCCGCGCCGATGTAAGGCCGCAGCCTCTTGAGCGGCCTCCAGATCTTTCTCAGGCCCAGTTGCGCTTCGTACGTCCGTGCCGTCACGTCCACGCCGGTCGTCGAACCGCTCGCCGGCGAGAATAGAAGGATCCGCACAGGGCGACGGGCCAGTCTCCCCCGTCGTAGTCGGCGTCGAAGCCGGCCTGCGTCTGCTTCTCCACGGGCTTCCAGTCACGCGAGTTGAGCAGTCGCGCCCCGGCGAAGAGGCTGAAGTCCGCCTTGGCCCCGACGGCATCCTCGCCTCGGTACAACTCCGAGACCCAGTTGCTGTTGTCCGCTCGCGCGTCCGGGGCGAACCAACCGGCGACCGCCAGGAGGGCACCTCCGGCCAGCGCCAACGTGAACCTCGGGAACCGGGGCGGCGACCACATGGGATCCCCCGTCTGCGTCGGGC
>JACRCS010000127.1 GCA_016218905.1 Deltaproteobacteria bacterium | reverse complement strand
GACGCCTTGTAGCGCTTCCGGTTCTTGGCGTCGCAGCGGTAGCGGACGCAGACCAGGTTCTCCCCGAGCTCCGCGACGAGCCCTTCGCCCTTCTGCCCCCGCCTCAGGGTCTCTTGCGTCTTCCGTGCCCACGGCTCGGAGACGTCGGAGCCGTAGCCCCGGGGGACGGCCGATCGGCGCTCCCGGGGCCGGAGGCGTTTCGGCCGTCCCGAAACGCAGAGAGGCCGCTCCGGCGGTTCGACGCCAGAGGCGGCCTTTCGGTCTTCCGGGGCTGAGTACGCTCATCACCCTCCCCTCGAGCTCTCGCCCTTCTACTCCCACCGTTTCGGGCGGGTCAAGGAGGAGGGGCCGAAGGTCCCGTGCCCGCGGTTGACACGCCCGCCCTCTTCCTGCTATTCGGATCCTTTCCACCCACCTTCCGCCCGCGTTCGGCCGTCAGAGAGCTTCCGACGATGCGGACGCCGGCCTCCTGCAGGGCTCTCGGAGCGCACGATGAAGAGGATCCTCTCCGGAATCCAGCCTTCCGGCTCGTTCCACATCGGCAACTACTTCGGGATGATGCGCAAGATGATCGAACACCAGGAGACGGCCGATCTCTTCTGCTTCATCGCCAACTATCACGCCATGACCTCGCTCTCGGAGGGCCCCGCCCTCGCGCAGGGGACCTTCGACGCGGCGGTGACGTTCCTCGCCCTCGGGCTCGACCCGGCGAAGTCGACCTTCTGGGTCCAATCGGACCTGCCGGAGGTCCAGGAGCTCACCTGGATCCTCTCCACGCTCGCGCCCATGGGGCTCCTGGAACGCTGCCACTCCTACAAGGACAAAGTGGCCCGCGGAATCGCTGCCAACCACGGTCTCTTCGCCTACCCCGTCCTGATGGCCGCCGACATCCTCCTCTTCCAGTCCCACGTCGTGCCGGTGGGCCGTGACCAGAAGCAGCACCTGGAGGTCGCCCGCGACCTCGCCATCAAGTTCAACTTCACCTACGGGGATACCTTCATCGTGCCCGAGGCGGAGATCGACGACGAGGTCGCGGTGGTGCCCGGCGTCGACGGCCAGAAGATGTCCAAGTCCTACGGCAACGCCATCTACATCTTCACGGACCGGCCGACGCTCAAGAAGGCCGTGATGTCCATCGTTACCGACGCCACCCCGGTCGAGGCCACCAAAGACCCTGACAAGTGCAACCTTTTCGCGATTTACAAGCTCTTCCTCGACAAAGCCGCGCGGGAGGCGCTCCGCGACCGCTACCTGGCGGGCGGCCTCAAGTACTCGGACGTGAAGAAGGAGCTGATCGAGGCGATCTGGACGTACTTCGAGCCGCACCGGCGCCGGCGGGAGGAGCTCCTCGCCCGGCGCGACGACGTCCTCGACATTCTCCGGGAGGGGGCGCGAAAGGCCCGCGCTGCCGGCGCGGACACGCTGGCGGAGGTCCGGAAGAGGGCGGGGCTCGTCTACTGGTGAGCCGGTCCCGCCCGCCCCGGGGGCGGCGCAGGACCCTCGGCAACCGGCTCTGGGCGCTCCTCCTCCCCTACGCCGCGCCCTACCGTTGGCGGATCGGCCTCGGCCTCGCCGCGAACGTGGCCGCCCGGCTCTTCGACCTCCTCCCCATCGTCGTGGTCGGCCGCGTGGTGGACGCGATCACGGCCGCCGCGAAGAGCGGCGCCCCGCCGCGGCCCTCCCTCTTCCTCTTCTACGGCCTGCTCGTGCTCGCCACCTTCGCGGGGCTCGCCGTCTTCCAATCGAGCAGCGACTACGCGTGGGACACGCTCGCCCAGAAGGTGCGCCACGAGCTCCGCACGCGGCTGTATACGCACCTCCAGCGCCTCGACGTCTCCTTCTTCGAAGACCGGCAGGCGGGAGACCTCCTGAGCGTCCTCTCCAACGACGTCGACAACCTGGAGAACTTCCTCTCCGACGCGACGACGAGCATCGTCCGGATCGGGATCACCTTCGTCGGGATTTACGGCTTCCTCCTCTGGCTCGACTGGCGCCTCGCCCTGCTCCTCTTCGCGCCGCTACCCATCGCCGTGGGCGCGGTGCGCTTCTTCGCGACCAAGGTCTCGCCCCAGTACCGGCGCACCCGTGAGGCCGTGGGCGGGATCAACAGCATCATCGGGAACAACCTCCAGGGCATCGGCGTGATTCAGGCGTACACGGCCGAGACGTACCAGGCCGAACGGGTGTGGTCCCAGTCGGCGGAGTACCGGGACGCCGCCATCGACGCGGCCGTGTCGCGGGCGAGGTTCATCCCCCTCATCTACGCCATCGCCGGGCTCGCTTTCGCGGGGCTCATCGGGGTGGGGGGTTGGCTGACCGTGTCCGGCCTCGGGCCGAGCCTCGGCGACTACACGACCTTCACCCTCTTCGCCATGCGGCTCGTGATGCCGCTCTTCGTCTTCGGTATGCTGATCAACCAGATCCAGCGCTCCGAAGCCTCCGCCGCCCGCATCCTGGAGCTCCTCGAGACGCGGCCGAAGATCGTCGACCCTCCGAACGCCCTACCCCTCGTGAGTGCGCCCTCCGCCATCGAGTTCCGCAACGTGCACTTCGCCTACCCCGGGAGAGAGGCCGTGGTCAACGGCGTCGGCTTTCGCGTGGAGCGAGGCAAGGTGCTCGGGGTGGTGGGCCCCACGGGCGCGGGCAAGAGCACGCTGATCAAGCTCCTCCTGCGCTACTACGAGCCGGCGGCGGGGGAGATCCTCTTCGACGGCACCCCCCTCGGGCGCTTCACCCTCGAGAGCCTCCGAGGCCAGCTGGGCTACGTATCACAGGAACCCTTTCTCTTCTCCGGCACCGTGGCCGAGAACATCCGTCTGGGCTCTCCCGGCGCCCCCGCCGGCGAGGTCCGGCGGGCGGCCGAGATCGCAGGGGCCGACGAGTTCATCCGGACGCTCCCGCATGGCTATGAGACGTTGATCGGCGAACGGGGCCTGAAGCTCTCGGGCGGCCAGCGCCAGCGCATCTCGCTCGCCCGGGCGGTGCTGCGAAACCCCGCCGTGCTCGTCCTCGACGAGGCGACCTCGGCCGTGGACACGCGCACCGAGGAGATCATCCAACGGAACCTCCACCAGTTCCGGAGCGGCCGGATCACCCTCGCCGTCGCCCATCGGCTCTCGACCGTGCGCCAGAG
>JACRCS010000118.1 GCA_016218905.1 Deltaproteobacteria bacterium | reverse complement strand
GAACCGGGAGTCTCCCAATGGCCCTTGCTGGACCCGGCTCCCCGCGGATCGCCGCCGACCTCGAGCGAGCGGATCGTGGCCTCTCCCTGAATGCAGCGCTGGCCGCCCGCGCATTCTTCTTCGCTCCCCCGTTGTAAATCCTGGCCTCTCGCGGAGCTTGACTATGGGACTTGTCCTTTCTCTTGAGTTGCGTCGGCCCGGCCCTTCCGGCATGGCATGCCGAGCTCCATTCGGCCCCGGACACCGAAGGGCGCGGAGTGTGGGCGATTCACGACATCTGGACATTCAAACCACTGATTGCAGGAGCTTTATGAGGGCCGCATCGGCATCTCAACCCGCTCTGGCCCCCGAGCAAGGGCCTTCGCCGGAACACCCCAGGGGCCTTGCCCTCTGTCTGTCGGGGGGCGGCTTCCGCGCGGTGCTCTTCCACCTCGGAGCCCTTCGCCGCCTGAACGAGATGGGTCTGCTCGCGAAAGTCGACACCCTCTCCGCCACCTCCGGCGGCAGCATCCTCGCGGCCCATCTCGCCACCGTCATCGCAAAGGACCCGACGAAGGCGGCCGCCTTCACGCCCGAGGCGTGGGACCAGCTCGTGGAAGCCCCGCTTCGCGCTCTCACGCGCGAGGACCTCCAGACAGGGTTCCGCACCCTTCAGCTCCTCGCCAGAACCCTGCTCCGGCCGCACGCGCGCGTCGAAGCCCTCGCGAAGCGGTACGAGGAGATCCTGACGCCGCTGAAGCTCCGCGACCTCCCTCCCGCCCCGCGCTTCGTCTTCTGCGCCACCGACTTCCTCCGGAGCGTTCCCTGGCTCTTCGAGCGAGACCGGATGGGCGACCGCCAGCTCGGCTGGGCGACTCCTCCCGACGGCGCCACCCTCGCGCGCGCCGTCGCGGCCTCGTCCTGCTTCCCGCGCTCCATCAGCCCCCTCCCGGCGCCGCTCGACCCTGCCCTCCTCTCCGGCGGCGCGGCCCCGCCCGGCCCGGACCGCGACGCCGCTATCCGGCACCTCGCCCTCGGCGACGGCGCGAGCCATGCGCACCTCGGCCTCGACCCCGTCTGGAAGACCCACACCACCGTTCTCGTCTCCGAGGCGGGCGCGTATCCGAAGGCCCGACAGAAGAGACGGCTCTTCCCCCGCCCCGACCCGTTCCCCACCGGCGTCGACAGCGAGGGCCAGGAGATCCGCCGGCGCCGCCTCGTCTCTGGCTTCGTCGGCGGCCACATCTCCGGCACCTTCTGGAGCATCTCCAGCGCCCCCTCGAGCTATCGCGTCCCGTTCGGCTACTCGAAGGCCCTCGCCCGCGACGTCCTCTGCACCATGCGCGCCGGCCTCGACCCGGTTACCGAGGCCGAGGCCGCCGTTCTCCTCAACCACGGCTACCTCACCGCCGACGCGGCCCTCCGCGCCCACACGCCCCAGCTCCTCCCTCGCATCGTCCCCCGCCTCCAGCTCCCCGACCCGGGCTGGACGCCCGCGGACCCGGATATCGAAAGAAGGGTCCGGGTGGCGTTTGCGCGGAGCGCGCGGCGGGGACGGTGGTGGAGACGGTGAGCCTGGGACGTCACGCCTGACGACGCGGTCGGCCCCGCGACGCCGCGTTCCGCATCGTCCCCTTGAGGTCTGAGGCGCGGCGATGAATCCAGACGACGGCCGAGCTCCCCCATGGCATCGAACCTCCTTCTGCCTCGGCCATCGAAATTCCGGGCCCCTCCCCCAGCCGGGGCGCCGGACCCGAAGTTGTCGCGACGTGGTGGGGAAGCAGCCGCTTCTTCGGGAGGTCCCGATGACAAAACCGATTCCCGAGAGGTTCTGCGACATCGTGATGAAGGGCGGCATCACTAGCGGAGTCGTCTACCCCCTGGCTATCGTGGAACTAGCCGAGGAGTTCCGATTCAAGAACATCGGCGGGACGTCGGCCGGGGCCATCGCGGCGGCCTTGACCGCCGCGGCGGAGTTCCGCCGGGTGTCCACCGGCCTGAGCACGGGTTTCGACGAGCTTCGAAAGCTCCCTGACTTCCTCGCCGGCAAGACGAACGGTCAACCGAACCTCCTCAACCTGTTCCCGCCCACCAGACCCACCCGCCGTCTCTTTGGTCTCGCCACCGCGTTCCTGGAGGAAGGGTCGCTGCCGCCGAAAGCCGTTCGCGCGGTGATGCGCCTCCTCGTCATCTCGCCGCTCGCGTCGCTCATCACGTTCCTTCCGGCGCTCATAGCACCCCTCCTTCTCGCACGAGCCTCGTGGTTCGAGTGGGCAGGGCTCGTGGGTGTCGAGCTGGCGCTCCTCGTCGCCGGCTTCCTCTTCCTGATCCTCTTCGTAACGATCGATGCCGCCGCCCGCACTATTCCCGAGAACGGATTCGGTTTCTCCACCGGGATGGCCCCCGGCGACAGGACGCTGCCGGGCGTTACCCAGTGGTTGCACGACGCGATCCAGAGAACTGCGGGCCGCGCCGAGAGCGATGCGCCGCTGACCTTTGGCGATCTCTGGACCGCGGGCACCAAGGCTGAAGACCGCGTCGGGCTTAGGGACCGGTGCGCAAACGATGCCGACTGCCGGTCGATCGAGCTCCAGATGATGACGACCGCGTTGAGCCACGGCCGCCCCTACCGCCTGCCGTTCGACAACCGCCGATTCTCGTTCAGGGAGGCTGAGTTCCGGAACTACTTCCCGAGCAGCGTCGTCGATCACCTCATGGCGAACGCCGGCGGGCCACCGTCCGAGCCCGGGCTCTATCCCCTACCTCCGGCGAGCCATCTGCCGATCGTCGTCGCCGCCCGGATGAGCCTCAGCTTTCCCGTGCTCTTCTCCATGGTACCGCTCTACGCGGTCGACTTCACGTCGCG
>JACRCS010000117.1 GCA_016218905.1 Deltaproteobacteria bacterium | reverse complement strand
GGCACGCCGGCTTCCCCGGCAATGGCACGCGCGAGCAGCGTCTTGCCCGTGCCCGGAGGACCCATGAGGAGGACACCCTTCGGGATCCGGCCGCCGAGGCGCGTGAACTTCTTGGGATTCTTGAGGAACTCGACGATCTCGCCGACCTCCTCCTTCGCCTCCTCGATGCCGGCGACGTCGGCGAAGGAGACCTTCTTGTCATCCGAGCTCAAGAGGCGCGCCCGGCTTTTGCCGAAGCTCATCGCCTTGCCGCCGCCCCCCTGCATCTGGCGCATGAAGAAGATCCAGACGCCGATGAGGAGCAGCATCGGGAACCAGGAGATGAGAATGGTCATGTACCACGGCGAATCCTTTTCGGGCTTCGCCTGGATGGCCACGCCCGCCTCCCGCAGCGCCCGAACGAGGTCCGGATCCTCAGGGCTGAAGGTCTTGAACGCGGTCTTGTCCGTGTACTGGCCGAAGATCTCGCGGCCCTGGAGCGTCACGTCGCTCACGCGGCCCTTCTGGACCGACTCGAGGAAGTCGGAGTACGTGATGACCTGCCGGGACGGCTCGCTTCCGGGAAAGAGCTGAAAGACGAGGAGGAGGATCAGCAGAATCAGGAGCCAGAGCGCAAGATTTCGAAAAAACGGCCTCATGGGCCTGGAAGCTAAAGCCATTCGGATGAGTACCTCCCCAGAAGGTGTGCGCCGGCTCCACAAAAGGGAAGGGAAAGGAGCCAACGTTCTTAGATAACATAAACATCCCGGGGCTACCACCCGTTTTCACCCCCGTGATCCGGCGGCAAGGGAGGGTGGGCGGAGGACCTCTACTCCGGGAACGTTGCCGCGGAATCGACGAAGTGGACGATGTGGACGACGTGGACGATGTGGACGACGTGGACGACGCGGGCGCTCCACCGGGTCCACTCAGTCCACGCTGGCGCTCTCGCCCGTAAACCACGTCCCTTCAACCCACACGGCGCCGTCACCGCCCCCGCCCGGGGGCCAGGCGAAGTCCGGCGCGAGCACTCCGAAGGCGCCGCGGTCGTCTTCCACGACCAGCGCGCGGCGGCGCCTCCAGACCGGCAGGCGCGCTTCCATCAGGAGGTCCTTCAGTTTGGCCGCGGCCGGTCCTGCGAGGCGGTCGCCGGAGCGCCAGGTCCTGGCGCGGTGCTCTCCGGCGGGCCTGCCGGGAGGGACGCCGACCGCCGGCGCGCCCTCCGGGGCCTGCGTTCCCCAGACGAGAAGCGCGCCGTCCGCGAGCGGCCGGGCTCCGCGTCGCGCCAGCGATGCCGCGACCGTGACTCCCGCGAGCGCCTCGGGTCGAAGTGCCCAGAGGTCCCCGTAGCTCCGGAAGAAGGCGGCGGGTCCCGGCACGGGGGCGCGACGGTGCGCCTTCCCGGGCGCGAGAAGCGCGTCGACCGCCTCCAGGTGCTGCGTCTCGAGCCGGCGAGGATCGTACCCGAGCTCGGTCCAGGCGGCCAGGTAGAGCCGCCTCCGGATGGCCGGAGGGAGGGCTCCCACCGCCGGGGCGGAGAGCCGCAGGCCCTCGGGCTCCCGCACCGCAGAGCGCTCGAGCTCCGCCCGGGCGAGCGCGGAGAGGGCGTCGTCGTCTTCCGCCATCCGCTCGGCGAAGCGTGCGAGCGCCTCCACGGCTCCGGGATTGAAGCTCCTCAGCAGCGGCAGCACCCGGTGCCGGAGCCGGTTGCGGACGTAGCGGTCCGAGGCGTTCGTCGGGTCCTCCCGGAAGTCCCAGCCCCGGGAGCGGGCCAGCTCCCGCAGCTCGCTCCCAGTCACCTGGAGGAGAGGGCGGACGTAGGGAGGATCCCAGACGGCCATGCCCGCCGCTCCCCTGGCCGCAGTCCCGCGCAGCAGTCGAAAGAGCACGGTCTCGGCCTGGTCGTCCCGGTGGTGGCCGAGTGCGACGGCGCCGGCTCCCTCCCGTCTCGCGCACGCCTCCAGGGCTGCCCGGCGGAGCCGGCGCGCCTCGGCCTGGACGCTCTCTCCCCGGCGGAAGTCCCGGGGCTCCAGGTTGACGAGGTGAAAGGGGACCCCGAGCTCCTCGGCCAGGTCGCGGCAGAAGCGAGCGTCTTCCCCGGAATCGGGCCGCAGGCCGTGGTCCACGTGGGCGACGCGGAGGCTGCCGCCCCGCACTCCGGCCACCTCGGCGAGGATCCGCAGCAGACACACCGAGTCGCAGCCTCCGGACACGGAGACGAGCAGGTTCCCCCCCCGAAGGCCGGAGCGGGTCAAGGCAGCCTCGGCACGGTCGAAGGGCGAAGGCGCGGGTCGCTCCACGCGCGCTGCTCGGTGGGAACCCAAAGGAATCATTGACACTCCTGATGCAGACAAGCTAGGATTGGGGACTTTCCGGTTTTCGACGGCCGAGGGGCCGTGAACCATAGAGGAGGTAGTTCCCATGCAGTGTCAGACCGTCAAGCAGGACAAAGAATGTTTCTTCTGGGGCGCGGAGGGTTGCAGCTTTGGCGGCGGCCAGTGCCGTCCCGTCGTCGAGAAGTGCGAAGGGTGCTCTCGCGTGGAGGAGTGGCCCCAGGGACGGTACTGCCAATCCTATCCTGCTCCCGACAAGCACTGGTCCATCGGCCTGTGCAGCATGGCCACGCATATCAAGGTCGAGGAAGAGAAGACCCAGAAGATGCTCAACCCCCTCAAGGCGAGCAAGAGAAAGGTCGGCCGCTAGGCCTTCCCCGCTGCGATTGGAGAGCCCGCGTCCGTTCCGGAACGCGGGCTTTTTTGTCGCCTCGGTGCGAGGGCCGCCGGGGCGGCAGCCTCAGGCCGCCTTCCGGTAGGCGATCCGGTTGGCGCCGTCGACGTAGACGAGGCTCGGCTGCCACTTCTCGAGCTCGTGGGCTTCCGCCAGGCCGAAGCACGCGATGATCACCACGTCGCCCGGGCTCGCCTTGTGCGCGGCCGCTCCGTTGATGCAGATGACGCCGGAGCCCGAGGGGCCGGGGATCGCGTACGTCTCGAAGCGTTCGCCGTTGTTGACGTTGTAGATCCGCACCTCCTCGTACGGCAGGATGTCCGCCGCGTCCATGAGGTCCTGGTCGATGGTGATGCTTCCCTCGTAGTGCAGGTCGGCCCCCGTGACCGTGGCTCGATGGATCTTCCCCTTCAACATGCTGCGCGTCATGGGAGCTCTCCTCCGCTGTGTGTCAAACTGTCAAACGGGAACGGAAAGGACTCGGTTGTCGATGAGGCGCGTCCGCCCGATCCGGACGGCGAGCGCCAGGACGGCGCTGGAACGGACCTCCTCCAGCGTTTCGAGGGTCTCGGCGTCGCGGAGTTCGGCATACTCCACGCGGCCCCCGGCCCTCTCGAGGAGAGCGCCGACCCTCTCGAGGATCTCCGGAGTGCCGCGAGTTCCGGACGTGACGAGTTCCTGGGCGAGGGCGAGCGACTGGGAGAGACTCGCCGCTCTCTCCCGCTCCTCGGCGGAGAGGTACGTGTTCCGGCTCGACATGGCGAGGCCGTCCGCCTCGCGGACCGTGGGGAGTCCGACCACCTCCACGTCCATGGCGAGGTCTCGTGCCATCCGGCGGATGACCTGGAGCTGCTGGTAGTCCTTTTCTCCGAAGACGGCGACGTCGGGCGCGACGATGTTGAAGAGCTTCGCCACGACGGTCGCGACGCCCCGGAAGTGGCCCGGACGGGCGGCGCCGCAGAGCGGCTCCGAGAGCCTCTCCACGGTCACGTAGGTCTGGAAGCCGGCGGGATAGATCTCCTCGACCGCCGGCACGAAGAGGGCGTCGGCGCCGGCCCCCCGGCAGAGCTCGGTGTCCCGGGCGAGGTCTCGCGGGTAGGAGGCGAGGTCCTCCGACGGTCCGAATTGGGTGGGGTTGACGAAGATCGAGACCGCTACCCAATCCGAGAGCTCTCGCGCCTTGCGCACCAGGGCGAGGTGGCCCTCGTGGAGGTAGCCCATGGTCGGGACTAAGCCGACCCGCAGCCCCTTTCGCCGGGCCCCTCGGGAGGCGGACTTCATCTCCGCGATCGTCTGGAATACGTCCATCGCTCTGTCCCGAGGCCGGAATTTCGGCTCCAAAACGCGAAAAACGCCCGCCGGCTGACCGGGGGCGTTCGAAGACGAAATCTTGTGCCGACGCCGATTGCGTGGCACGTTCGCAACAGGGCGGCAACCGAGTGCCGCGAGAAGCTGTTTCGTCCCCGTCCCGGTCCAAAACTGGATCCAAGCGGTGAGCGGATTTCTACCATCCGACGGCGACCGCTGTCAAGCCGTCAGCGCGGTCGGTTCACTGCTTACGAACGGCGGGCGGAAGAGTGAATGGCGGGTTGAGGGAGATCTGGTCCTCGACCTGCCGGGAGCCGGAAACTTGGGGAACGGCGTCTCAGAAGAGGAGAGCTCGAAGGCTCCCCGTTTCCTCGTGGATGCCATGCTGGGCAACGTCGCCAGAGACCTGAGGCTTCTGGGCTATGACGCCGAGTTCGCCCCGGAGGTGGACGACGCGGTCCTGCTGCGCCGCGCCCAGGCGGAAGGCCGGGTCCTGGTCACGCGCGACCGTGCCCTCGCGCTCCGCGCCCGGGGTGTTCTCTGCAGCCTCGTCCGGTCGGGCGAGCCGGCCGAGCAGACGGTCGAGGTCCTCGCCGCGCTCGGCGCCTGGAGACCGCCCGGCGTCCTCTCGCGCTGCACGCAGTGCAACACCCGGCTCAAGGCGCTCACCCCCGAGGAGGCGCGGGACCGGGTGCCCGACCACGTGGCGAACACGATCCGCTCCTACCTCCACTGCCCCGGCTGCGGCCGCGTCTACTGGCACGGAAGTCACGGCGAGAGCCTCCAGCGCCGGCTGCGCCGCCTGCTCGAAGCTTTGCCTCGTTCGTGACCGAATCCGGCCGGAAGGCGCAAGGAGGGGAAGACCCCGCCTCACTCGGGCCCGCGACGCGTCTTACGCTGGATCTTGCCCGGCCCCCAGGGTTGACCATGAGGCGACCGCGACCCCCGCCACGATGAGCACTCCGCCGCACAGCAGTCGCACCGACAGCGGCTCTCCGAGGAAGAGCGCGCCGGAGAGAACCCCCACTAGAGGCATTCCATAGATGAGACTATTGGTCGGGACCGTACCCAGCACCCGCACGGCCGCGCTCCAGAGCACGTACGCCAGCGCGGAACAGAGGGCACCGAGGTAGAGGAGAGATGCCCAACCGGCCGCGCTGGGCAGTCGGACCGTCCCTCTCAGCCACTCTGCCGCGGCAAACGGGACCAGCCCAGCCGCCCCCACTCCTGTGATCATGGCGGCCAGCCACAGGTCCGGGTAGCGTCCGCCGAGGCGCCGCACCAACCCGGTATAGCCGACCCAGCAGATGACCGCCGCCCCCATGAGGACGTTCCCGAGAAAGCTCGCGTGCCCCGATTCCGCGCCGTCCATCAGGAACAGGACTCCCGCGAAGCCGGCGCAGAGCCCGACCATCGCGGGACGACTCGGAAACGAGCGCGCCGTGATGGACTCGGCGACGGCCGTCGCGAGGGGGACGGTGGAGATGATGAGGGAGCCTACGGAAGCAGAGGTGTGCCTCAATGCGAGGTTCTCGAAGGCGTGGTAGAGCGTGACTCCGCACAGCGCGAGGCCCAGCACGTCCCATCGATCTCGACGCGCGAGTCGAATCCTGCCGTGCAGGCGACGGGAGACGGGCCAGAGGATGAGAGAAGCGAGCGCGAACCGGAGGAGCGCGAGGGTCATGGGCGGTACTTCCGTCACCGCCGAACGGGTGACGGCAAACGAACCGCCCCAGAACAAGACGCAGAGCGTTGCGGCGGCGAGGTGAAGTCTCGAGCTGGAGGCGAGCGCGTTCTCGGATGACATCGGAGACCGACCTGGTTAGGAGAGGACCCGAAAATAGCACGCTTGCCCGAGAGCTACCAAGTCTCTCTCTTTTTCGCGAGAGATTTCGAGCGACTCTACGGGCAAACCGTCTGTTCCAGAAGCTCGAAAGCTCTCACTGCGTCCCGGCTGAGTACCGGCAGAGACCATACCTGAAGCGCGACCGCCCGTCCTGCTTAGAGGTATTGAATCGGCGCCAACCCCTTCCGGCGGCGGACGGCCTCCAGCAGCCCGACGGTCCCGGTCATCATGTTGTCTCCCCACGGAGCGCCCCAGGTGATCGGAAAGCTCGACCCGGCCACCAGGCGGCGCTTGGGGCCCGTGGCGAGGATCGTCTCGATCCGGTCGAAGCCTACGGCCCGGCGCAGGTAGGCGCCGTGGCCGCCTTCGGCGAGGAGGGTGGCGTGGTCGATCCGACCGTCGGCGAGCGCGGGCAGCAGGGTCTCCAGCCGTTCGAGCGTGACGTCTCGCGTGTGGTACTCGAAGTAGCCGGCAAGGTCGCCCTCGGCGACCACGGCGGCCACCGTGTGGGAGGTCGCGATGTCGAGCACGATCGCGGCGCGCTTTCCCGCGAGTTGCACGTCCTGGGTCGCGCCGAGGATTGCGGCCATGCCGCTGTCCAGTACGTAGACCTCCGCCGGTCTCAGCTCGGCCGCGGTCTGGGCGATGCTTCGCAGCCGGTTGAAGCTCGCGGGCACTTCGTCCCCGCGGAAGAGGAGCGCGCGCGGCGAGGGGTTCTCGTCGAGCCGCGACCGGAACTGGCTCTGGCGGAAGTCGAGGTGCGACGTCCCCTCCGGCGCCACGCCGTGGTCCTGCGCGCAGAGGGCAACGACGTCGACCTCGGGAGGTAGACCGAGCCCGGCGAGGAGCTCGGTGATCCGCCGAGACTGGACGTCCCCGAGGGTTACCGGAGTGTAGGTCGGATCGGCCAGGCAGCGCCCTAGGGCCGGCGGGTCCTCGACGCGGATTCCCCAGCCGCGAACGCGCTCCGGATCGTGGTGGAGCGTGGCCGCGGCTGCGGCCGACATGACCACGTCGGCCGAGCGCGCGCGCGCCCGCAGGAGTTCGCTGACCGGGCCGCCGCCCATCTCCACTCCGGTCACGACGAGGGAGCCGGTGGTCTCGGCGAGCCGGCGGGCGACGTCCCGCACCGGCGAAGGAGCCACCGCCTTGTAGTGCTCCCCCGTGGCGCTCTCGTACCAGAGCAGATCCATGGTCCCGGCGCCGATGTCGATCATCAGAAAGGTCATTGGCTCACCTGTTTCGTAGCTCTCGTGCGCCTCGCGGCCGACCGCCCTTTTCAGGCCTCGCCCTCGGGTGAGAGCAGGGCGAGGAGCGCGTCTTTCCCTCGAACCCCCGCCTTCTCGTAGATCCTTCTCATGTAGGTCTTGATCGACGACTCCGAGACCGCCAACTCCGCCGCCGCTTCCCTGAAGGTCGACCCGTTCAGGATCGCGCTCAGCACGGACCGCTCCATGGCGGATAGGCGGGCGTGCAGGCCCGGCGGCAGCCGATGGGCCGCGGCGGGGCGCTCCTCCGGCTCGACCGGGAGCGGCACCGGCGCTTGGGCCGGGGTCCTCCTGCCCAGCCAGTAGAGGGCCAGCAGCGCGAGGTTCAGGGCCATGTTGCCGATTAGGGGGATCGCCCCCGGCAGATTGCCCAGGAAGAGGGACACCAGGTTCCCGGCGAGGATCCCGGAGCAGAGCGTGCCCAGGCCGACGCCGAAGGCGTCGATCGGGTCGTCCTGGCCCAGCAGCAGGAAGAGCACGAACACGTCCATGAAACCGGCGGCGGCCTGCATGGCGAACATGCTCAGGTGGATCGACTCGACCGTCTGCGCGAGAAACAGGCCGAGCGAGCTCATACTGAGGAGGACGGCGCCCGTGAGTGCCCTTTCCATTTCGCGGGCGAACGGTTTCAGCGCGAGCAGGACCGCGGCCACGTAGAAGACGAGCTCGACGGCCGGAAGCAGGCGGACGCGCTCGTAGGCCGGCATGAGGCTCCCGTAGAAGATTCCGCTGACGAGGTGAAAGACGAAGATCAGCGGAAGATAGCTGCTGAGGGGTTCCCGGCGAGGAGGTGGCGAGGCGCCCGGAAGCGCGGCGATCGGCTGCCCCGGAAGCTCCGTCAGGACCGGGACGGAGAGGGCGAGACCCACCAGAACCAGCTTGTGCCAGAACGGAACGGGGGCCGGGACGAGCGCGGCCAGGAGCAGGTTCGCGGCGATCAGGGACGAGGCCGCACAGTACTGGGGATCCCGGTCCGCCTTGACGATGGCTCCGGCGCGAAGGGCGACGGGGCCGGAGAGGACCCCTAGGGCCACGAGGAGAGCCTTCGAGCACTCGGGCCAGAGGGGGAAGAGGAGCGTCCCCGCCACGGCCGTCAGACCGGCGAGGCGCGAGATGCCCGCAAAGGCTTGCCGCGGCAGCCGCGACGAGAGGAAGAGCGAGGCGACGTGCGGGAAAAGGAAGAAGAGAAGGGAAGTTGCGCCGCCGGCGCAGCCCAGCAGAAACCCCTCCATCGGAAGAGAGAGGAGCCACAGGGTGTAGCCCGCGAGGGCCGCGGCGGGAAAAGCCATTCAAGCGCCTTCGATGCGGCGGTAATGCGCTCCGGACGCCCCCCTGCGTCGGTTCGCCGGCCGATTCCCCTACCTTTTACGGCAAACGTGCCCTGCACGTAAACAGCCGTCGTCGAAGTAGGGGTCGACAGGATGGATGACAGGAAGTTGCGGCGGTCGACACCCGGACGACTCGACAGTTGTGCGCCCGTCCGGCACAACCACGCTGGAAGTTAGCGCCCCGAAGGTCCCCGTGCTCTCGCATTCGAGGACGGCCTGACCGATCGCCCTGCTTTCATTTGCATCCTTTTGCAGCTTTGCAGTTCGTAGGAGAGGGGCCCCATGCAAGCGGGACGCGCGCGCCTCGATCCCTCAGGTCTCTCCGGAACTCTTCGAACCAATCCTCTCTGCCCGCGTGAGCTTCCGAATCGGGAGCCTGGACCGCCGTCCGGGCTCTTTCCCGCTTTTTTCGCCGCAAACGCCACGGATGGCAAGAACGGGAGGAGAACGATGGAAACGTCCCCGCACAAGCCCGTATCGGATGGGCCGTCCCGGCCGAGGAGCGGATGGGCCCCCGTCCTGCTCTGTGCCCTGGTCTTACTCTTCTCCTCCGGCGTCGTCGTCTTCCCGGTGTCCGCGACGGAGACCGGGATCGATCCGGTCGGCCAGTTGGGCGGGGCCACCATGGGAGTGGACATTCAGGGCCGGTACGCCTATGCCGGCGAAGGGCCGCGGCTGGCGGTGATCGATATCGCCGATCCCTTGAACATCCAGACGGTCGCGAGGAGCGGGCTCCTGCCGGACTTCGTCCGGGACGTCGTCGTCTCCGGCAACTACGCGTACGCCGCGGCCGCGACGGGGGGCTTGCGGATCCTCGACGTTTTGGACCCCGGCAATCCGCACGAAGTGGGCTCCTTCTGCCCGCCCGACATAGACTCGTATGGAGTCGCGGTCGTGGGCTCGCGCGTGTATCTCACCGGCAACGGGAGCCTCCACATCCTGGACGTCTCCAACCCGAGCGCCCCCGAGCTCTTGAGCTCCATGGAGTTTCGGAACTCTTCGGGCAACCGCTACTCGGTCTACAACGTCGTCGTGGAAGGGGACTACGCCTACCTGGCCGCGCGGTTCAACCTCGTCATCGTCGACGTGACCGATCCGACCCACCCGGTTCAGAAGGGGGCGTACAGCGTGCTGCCGTCGTCGGGGCGGTTGTTTCGAGGTGTCGCCGTCGCGGGCGGTTACGCCTACGTCGCAGCGAATTCGGGCCTCCTGATCCTCGACGTCTCCGACCCGACCCATCCTTCTTACGTCGCCTTCCAGTCCATGGTGTTCGGGGCGCCCGTCCCTCTCCCGACCAATATCGCCTGGGCCAGAAACGTCGTCGTCCGGGACGGATGGGCCTACGTCGCGGTGGGAGGCGGCACCGAGGGCGTCTGGGACCCGCGGTGGCCGGACACGCAGGGTTTGTGGATCATAGACGTCAAGACGCCGGCCCAGCCCGTCGTCCTCGGTGCCTTTCACCCGCTGGGCTCCGGCAGCGACGTGCGGCTCGTCGGGGACTACGCCTTCGTCGCGATGGGCGGACACTCCCTCCAGGTCATGAACATCCCGAACCTCGTCGCCCAGCCTAAGGAGCCCGGCCAGTGGTACGGGCACATCCTGCTGGGCGAGCCCGGGTCGCCCGGCGTCGCGGTCTACGCTCCGCCCGTCGGCGTTCTGGAGACCCTCGTCCTCTCGGGCGGTTACGTCTACGGGGCGGAGGGGAACGGGGGCCTGCGGGCCATCGACGTCAGCGACCCCGCGGCACCCCGCTGGACCAGCACGTACGAGATCGTCTGGGGTGGGGAAGTCGCCAACTACTACAACCTCGCCGTCAGGGGCACGCTCCTCTATGCGCCGCACGACTATCGGGGCCTGGAGGTCTTCGACCTCTCCGATCCCGCCAGCCTCGTGCGGGTAGCGGCCTACAGCTGGCCGCGCTCTTCTCCTTCGGGAGCGGCGCGGGGGATCGCGTTCGCCGGCAACTACGCCTACGTCGCGGACGGAGACAACGGCCTCGTGGTCCTCGACGTAACCGCTCCGGCGAGCCCGGTCTACGTGAGCTCGCTCGACACCCCCGCTTCCGCCTACGCCGTCGAGGTCCTGTGGCCGTACGCCTACGTAGCCGACGGGGCGAGCGGGCTGCAGGTGATCGACCTCACGGACGCCGCGAACTTGAGGATCGTCGGCTCGCTCGACACCCCGGGCATCGCGAAGGCCGTGAAACTGTCCGGGCATTACGCCTACGTGGCGGACGGGAGCGCCGGGCTCCGGATCATCGACGTCACCGACCCGGCGGCGCCCTCCTCGGCTGGGTCCTTCGATACTCCGGGAGACGCCCAAGGGGTGACGATTTCGGGGACGTACGCCTACGTGGCGGACAACTCGAGCCTGCTCGTGCTCGACGTCTCCGACCCGTCCGCTCCGATCCAGGTCGCGCCGGCGTACCCGGCGAGGATGAACGGACAGTTCGGTTGGGGAGTTGGGGTATCCGGCAAGACGATCTTTGCCGGTACGGGCATGATGGGCCTGCAGGTCCTGCACCTCAACGTCAACGAGCCGCCCGTCGCCGTTGCAGGCGCCGACCAGAGCGTCGACGAGGGAACCTGGGTCCCCCTGAACGGCTCGGCTTCCGTGGACCCGGACGGCGACACGCTGACGTACTCCTGGATCCAACTCGCGGGAACTTCGGTCACTCTGCAGGCCAGTGATACCGCCCGGCCGTCCTTCACCGCCCCTGCCGTTCCGGCCGGCGGTGAGACGCTGACGTTCCAGCTCACGGTGAGCGACGGTTCGGCCACGGCGACCGATACCGTCGACGTGACGGTGAAGAACGTGAACCACGCTCCCGTCGCGGATGCCGATGGGCCCGAGAGGGTCCAGGAAGGGACGCTCGTCACTCTGGACGGAACACACAGCTATGACCTCGACGACGAGCCGATCGCCTACTACTCCTGGCTCCAGCTCTCGGGCACCCCCGTGACGCTCTCGGATCCCACCTCAGCGAGCCCTTCCTTTAGCGCTCCCGCGGAGGGGCCGGCGGGCGAGACCCTCGTGTTCGCCCTGACCGTCAGCGACGGGATCGAGAACTCGGTCCGCCCGGACGAGGTGAGCATCTTCGTCGAGAACGTCAATCATCCTCCGGTGGCGAAGGCGGGCCGCGATCAGACGAAGAACGAAGGGAGCCTCGTCACCCTGAACGGGTCGAGGAGCTCGGATCCGGACGGCGACGCGCTCGCCTTCTCGTGGAGACAAGTCTCCGGACCGGCGGTGCCGCTCTCCGACGAGTCGGCACAGACTCCGACCTTCTCCGCGCCGCTGGTCGGTGCCGGCGGGGCCGTGCTGGTGTTCGAGCTTACGGTCACGGACACACTGGGCGCCTCCGACTCCGACGAGGTGGCGGTAACCGTGCTCAACGTCAACGATCCGCCCCGCTGTGATCTCGCCCAGTCGAGCGTGGCTTCGCTCTGGCCGCCCAATCACAAACTGCTGCCGATGAGCATCGCCGAGATCGCGGATCCGGAGAACGGCCAGGTCACCGTCGAAGTCACGGCCGTGACTCAGGATGAGCCGACCGACGGCCTCGGAGACGGGGACACGAGCCCCGACGCGGTCCTCCAAGGTGCGCAGACCCTCCTAAGGGCCGAGCGCGCCGGCCTGGGCAACGGCCGGGTCTACCGGGTGAGCTTCACGGCCGTCGACAGCTTCGGCGAGGGCTGCACGGGCGCGGTAACGGTCTGCGTGCCCCATGACCGGAAGGACGACTGCGCGGACGACGGGCAGCGGTACGACTCGAGTCTGCCCTAGCCGCACGCTCGGCCCGGAGCTGAAAGGACCCGTCCCGGGTCTTTCAGCTCCGGGCTCGCCGGCCCCAGAAGGCTTCGGCCTCGCCCCGGGCCGGCGAACCGCCTCCCGTGCCGCCCGGCGGCGAAGGACACGCCCTCACGGTGCCTTCCCGGTGGCGCCGTCGTACCGGCGCCGATCGGTCGTCCTCCCGCCGTGCCCTTGTCGCCGCAGGGTGCCCCTCCCCCGCGGCTCGCCTACGAATCCACGAATTCGAAAAAGCGTTCGTTGCGACTGAACAAGCCGCCGACGCGGAAAAACCCCAGCCGAAGTGCAGGCTTTCGGTCGGAACGGTGGCAACCGGCGAGCGCTTCCCCGCCTCACTAGGGAACCTTACAAACGAACTCTCGATACTGCTTGCTTTCTTCCGACGAGGTGACGTAGGAAGGGACGTCCAACGCTCCAGGAGGGAGAATGAGCCTCGCCACCGCTCCGGTCGTCCCGTGGACGCTCCCCTGACCCGCTCCCCGCCCCCGGCTTCGGCCGGACCGCTTCCTGGGGCTTCCTCAGCGTCCGCCGGCGGGGGCACCCGGGCCCGCGGAGAGGTCCGGCTGCGTATCGATAACCTCTCCCTCTCCTTCGGAGGCGTCACGGCCCTCTCGGAGGTGAGCGTGGACCTCCGCGAGAACGAGATCCTCGCCGTCATCGGCCCGAACGGTGCCGGCAAGACCGCCCTCCTAAACTGCATCAGCGGGTTCTACAAGCCCCAGAAGGGTGAGATCACCTTCGAGGGCCGCCCGATCACCCGGGAGCGTCCCGACCGGCTGGCCCAGCTCGGGATCGCCCGGTCCTTCCAGAACATCGCGCTCTACGCCGGGCTCAGCACCGAAGACAACATCATGGCCGCCCGCCACGTGCGGATGCGACAGAACTTCGTCGCCGGCGCGCTCTACTTCGGCCCCGCGCGCAGGGAGGAG